>CANQCA010000143.1 GCA_947589585.1 uncultured Clostridia bacterium | reverse complement strand
GGGGGCTACTTCGTCGCTGCGCTCCTCGTGCCGACCTTCGATAATCAATAGAAGCCTCGGTCGGGGCGGAATGACAGCGTTATCCCGAGCAAAACAAAATTTGTGAACTTATACGCGTTTCGCAAAATGAAAACAGAGAGCATGAAAAAACGGAGCCGAAGCTCCGTTTTTCTATTTCCTTTCTCAGACGAGACGGATATCCATGTCTGCCTGAATGATGGCAAGCTTCTCGATATCGGGAACGAGATGGATGCTCTTGGGAAGCGTTGCGATGCTGTCGTCGAGTTTGATATAGATCACCTTCTCGCCGACGGTGCACTTTGCAAAGCGCTCTGCGCCGTAGTCGCAGATGCCCTCGACATGCGCCTCGATGCCTTCCTCCGCGATGGTGAGATCGTAAGGGGTGCATTCGAAGCGGTAATCCTTCTCAAACACGCGCTTGATTGTGAGCGCCGCAATGAGCTTCTGGGCGATCTCGTCGGGTGCGGGGAACTCCGCGCCTTCGATCTTGAGCGAGAACTTGACGACCTTCTTGCTCTTCGTGCGGACGGGTTCTTCCGCGGCGGCGTTCTCTTCGCCCTCGGCGTTGGCGTCCTTCTTGCCCTTTGCAAGGCGCTTTGCACGCTCTTCTTCCGTCTCGGGAACATCCTCGACCACCTTCTTCTTGGTGAGATTGCCGTCGAAGCTGACCGTTTCGGGCATGGGGCTGACGATCTCCTTCCCGTCGCGGAGAAGGGTGATCTTCTTCATGTCGATGGAAATGTTGACGGTAGGCGTGGTGACTTCTTCATCGACGACGGCGAAGATACGGCGGCCGCCGAGTTCCATGGAGAGAAGTTTCTTGCCGAGGATGACTTCGGTACCGATGACGTTCGCCACGATGTCCCCGCCGAGCTTTATCGCATCGGACGGGATGAGGAGTTCGCCTACGCCGCTCTCACAAACGATTGCGGGCGGAAGCTCGACGCCCTGTCCGAGGAAGGTAAGCGTCCTTCCATGCACTTCGCAGTCGAGATAGTTGAACTCGGGGATGCGGGGAAGAATGGAGATCTCGGTCGCCGCATCGAAGAGATGCACATGGTCGAGGTCGAGCGCCGCTTCCACGATATCGCCCGCCGTGTATTCCACTTCGTCGATGCTCTTGATGATGATGCGGGTCGAGCTCTCGGTGTAGCCGTCGCCGTCCATATTGATATCGCCGTAGATGAGCGTCTCGTTGCCGAGCTCTTCCTTGTGCGAGATCTTGACTTTGATCGTCGCATTGGAATTGGCGACTTCGGCGGGATCGAGGGAGACATTCTCCGCACGAAGGCCGATGATGACGTTGGTCTTGCCGTCGAGATAGGAGGGACGGGTCTTGTAGAAGTAGAAATAGGGCACGACGACTTTGGCGTCGGTGTACTTGAAGGCGACTTCAACGAAATCGCCGACCTTCTTCAGCGTGCCCTCGAAGAAGTTCATCTGCGGGGTGCCGATGAAGCCTGCAACGAACTTGTTGCCCGGGTAGTTGTAGAGGTTCTTGGGGGTATCGATCTGCTGGACGAAGCCGTCCTTCATGACGACGATACGGGTACCCATCGTCATAGCCTCGATTTGGTCGTGGGTGACGTAGATGAACGTGGTGCCGAGCTTCTTATGCAGCTTTGCGATCTCGCTGCGCATCTGCGTTCTGAGCTTCGCATCGAGGTTGGAGAGGGGCTCGTCGAGGAGCATGACCTTGGGCTCACGGACGATCGCACGGCCCAAAGAGACACGCTGGCGCTGGCCGCCCGACATTTCCTTGGGCTTTCTGCCGAGGTATTCGGTGATGCCGAGGATCTCGGCCGCCTCCTGGACGCGGCGGTTGATCTCTTCGCGCGGCATCTTGCGGAGACGGAGACCGAACGCGATGTTCTCGAAGACGGTCATGTGGGGATAGAGCGCATAGTTCTGGAAGACCATTGCGATATCCCTGTCCTTCGGCTCGACGTCGTTGACGACGAGGTCGCCGATCTTGAGTTCGCCCGCAGTGATATCTTCGAGGCCTGCGATCATGCGGAGCGTCGTGGATTTCCCGCATCCGGAGGGACCGACGAACACGATAAACTCTTTATCTTCGATTTCCATCGTGAAGTCGTTGACGGCCTTCGCCCCGTTGGGATACACTTTATAAATGTGTTTCAAGCTTAAATTTGCCATGATTTTTTCCTTCCCTATTGATAGATTTTGGGTTTATTCAAGCGGCTCTCTTTAAGCGAAGACCGCGATGGAGAATGCAGGAAGCTTTGTCGCGCTGCCCTCTCCGGTGGGGCAGAGCGCCTTTTGGAAGGTCGTCCCGGAAGGCGCGCTCACTTGCTTATCGCCATTCGTGAAGTTGATGACGATATACACCGTCTGATCGTTCCACGTCTTGGAGATCGTGAGCAGGCCGCCGGTATTCGAGACTTTCTTCGGCGTGCCGCGGATGATGGCGGGGAACGCATTGCGCAGGTTGTTCGCTGCCTGATAGTAGCGAAGGATGCTCGCGCTATCCGCGATCTGCTGCAGAGCGCCCGTGACGCCCGCATAGTTGGACTTATACTCCCCTTCGTTATCGACGACCTTGGGCGTTACTTTCGTATCCCAGAGGAAGGCCATGCGCCGCTCTTCATCCGACTGCGGCAGATTGCGGATCCCGTGCATCGCGATCTCGTCGCCGTAGTAGGCGAAGGTGTTGCCCGTGTACATCTGCAAAAGTCCGTAGGCGAACTTGATCTTGGTCGCATTGCGGGCAAAGAGCTTATCGCCGATGCGGTCGGTATCGTGCTGGTCGAGGAAGGGAGCGGGGATCTTGCCTGCGGCGCCCGAGATCATGCTCTGCATGGAGTTGAAGTATTTGTCTGCGTTCGCCTGCGCCTGTGTACCGTTCGGGACGACAGCGTTCACGGCATCTCCGATCGAACCGTTGTGCCAGAACCCTTTCCCTTCGGCGGAGTTCGCCGGGAAGTACCCGTCTTCGAACCAGAAGAAGCTATCCGCCTGCGTTCCGGAATAGAAGGCGTTGGTGCCGTCTGCGCCGTCCTTGCCCGAATACACTTCCCCTACCACATAGATGTTCGGGTTATACTTCTTTGCCTCGGAAACGATCCAGTTGACGAAGCTCTTGTTCTTCGATTGATCGGTGAAATAGTTCTTCACCGCGTCGAGACGCATACCGTCGATGTGATGGTCCCCCACCCACAGCTTGATGACTTCGGCGAGCTTGGCTTTGACCTTGGGATTATCGAGGTTCAGATCGGGCATGCCGCCGTAGTACTGCGAGCACTCGAAGTACCAACCGTCACGCATTTCCCAATGGCCTGCGCCCGCAGTTCTGCTGAAATTGTAGAAGCCGTAGTACTCGTTCGTCGTATCGTTCGCCTTCTGCGCCTTGAAGGCTTCATCCCACCATTTGCATCCGCTATCCGAGGTGTGGTTGAACACCATATCGCAGATGACCTTGATCCCGATGGAGTGCGCCTTCTCGATGAGTTCGTCGAAATCGGCGAAGGTGCCCATCTGGGGATTGACCTTCATATAGTCGCGGGCGCCGTAGCCGTACTGTCTCGGCCATGCATCGACGACGGGCGTGAGCCAGATGCCCGTGTAGCCCATGCTGCGGATGTAAGGAAGACGGGAGATGATCCCCTGCAGATCGCCGAAGTTATCGCCGTTGGAATCGCAGTAGGACGGCACCCCGATCTCGTAGAATGTCCCCCACTTGTCGTCGACGATATTTTCTTCCAGAAGCCCGTCGAGGGGAACGACATAGTCGCTGTCGCCGAAGCTGTAGATGCCCTTTGCGGGATCATCGGTCTTATCGCCGGGGTTATCGGGGGTATCGGGGGTATCGTCGGGGTTATCCACGCTGCTCATCGGCTGGCCGCAGAGGTCGCACTTATCGTCCTTATTCCGGTCGATATGGTCGTGGCTGTCGCCGCCGCAGCCGCTCAGAATACAGGTGAGCGAAAGTACGGAGACGACCGTAAGTGATGTGAAAATTTTCAAAAGCTTTTTCATGATTTCCTTCTCCTTCTCGTCTCAAAAAGCCGACGATATGGAACTTATGCAAGAATGGCAATGCCGAGCTTGGGGAGCTTGAGGGATGCGCCGCTTCCCGAGACGGAGCCGTCGACGCAGATACCCTGTTTGAGCGTGAGTGCATCGCCAAGTCCCGTCACCGTCTGTGTTTCGGTTGAGAAGTTGACGGCGATCGTGATCGTCTCATCTTTATATGTCTTGGTGAAGACGAGGACATTTTCGTTATCGCTCGCGACCCGCACTGCGGTCCCGCGCATGAGGGCGGGGAAGGCGTTGCGCGCATTGTTGCAGAGCTTGTAATAATTGAGGATGCTGCCTTTATCCTTGAGCTGGTCTTCCACGCTCGGGAAGGGATAGTATCTCGCCGGGTCGTGTGAGGCTCCGGGCGGGTACATTCCCACGGTATCCTCCGTCCACAGAATGCCGACGCGCTTCTCGGGATCGTTGGCGGAGCCCGTCATACCGATCTCGCTGCCATAATAGGTGAACGTGCTGCCCGTGTAGAGAGAAAGGAGCCCGTAGGCGAATTTGATCCTTTCCTCTTCGAGGGCGATGGAAGCGACTCCCGCGATGCGTGCAACATCGTGATTATCGAGGAAGGGCGCGGGGACATACTGTTCGCCGTTGGGGCCCTTCGCCTTATCGAGGACGACCCCGACCGATTCGAAATACTTATCTGCCGCGCGGGCGGGATTGCCGAGAGTGGCGTGCGTCGCCGTATTGATCGCGCTGGGGATGTACGTCTTGCCCGTCTGCGAGACCTGGAAGTCGAAGAAGGCGGCGCCGTTGGCATTGTCGTAGAACCTTTCGAGTTCGTCCTGCCCGGACCAATCTTCGCCGACGATAAAGGCTTCGCCGTCCTGTTCATCGGGATGTGCCTTCTTGTAGGCCGCATCCGCCCAATCCTTGATCTTCCCCGTGAATTTCGCGCTCTCTATCGCGTTGCCGTAGTAGAAGTAGCGCACGGCGTCGAGGCGGAACCCGTCGACATTTTTCTCTCCGATCCAGAAGTTCACGATGTCCTCGAGCTCTGCCTGCACATAGGGCGAATCGAGGTTCAGATCGGGCATGGTGGTATCGAAACGCGCCTCGGCGTAGACCCCATTGTACAGCCTGCTGCCGTCGAAGGGGTCGTCCGAGAAGGTGTAGTAGTCGACATATTTGTTCTCCTCGACGGTCTGGCCGCTTTGGAATGCATCCACTCCCTGCAAAAACCACGGATGCTTGTTGGAGGAATGGTTGAAGACCATATCGATGATGACCTTGATGCCGAGGGAGTGCGCCTTCTCGACGAGGTTTTCGAAGTCCTCCATCGAGCCGTAGCTCGGGTTCACGGCCTTGTAGTCCTGCACGTCGTAGCCATGGTAGCTGCCCGTGGGGTTGATAGGCATGAGCCAGATGCCCGTATAGCCCATATCGCGGACGTAATCGAGCTTCTCAGTGACGCCGTTGAAATCGCCCACGCCGTTCCCGTCCGAATCATAGAAGGAACGCACAAAGATCTCATAGTAGTTATCGTACTGATCCTCGATGAGGTGCTCTTCCAGAAGCTCCGCGGAGCCGCCGCATGCGGCAAGCGGGAGAGCAAAGGCGAGCGAGAGAAGCGCCGCAGAAAAGATTTTCGTAGATCTTCTCATGGCTTACCCCTTGACGGCACCGCCCGTGACACCCTCGACATAGTACCTCTGCAGGATGAAGAAGAGGATGGTGATGGGAAGAGAGACGACGACGCCCGCGGCGCAGAACTGCTGGAAGGTATCGCGGTAACCGCCGAGGTATTCGCGCGTGAGCATGTTCTTCATACCGACGGCGACGTTCCAATATTGCGTCTTACCCATTGCGATGAGGGAGGCGAACATGTACTCACCCCAAGGCCCCATGAATGCCGTGAGAACGGTATAGATGATGATGGGCTTGGAGAGCGGCAATATGATCTTGAAGAAGATCATCTGCCTGTTCGCTCCGTCGATGCGTGCCGCTTCGTCCAAAGACTTCGGGATGGTATCGAAGAAGCCCTTGCAGATGTAGTAGCCCATGCCCGACGAGGCAGTGTAGACGAGAATGAGGCCTACCATGCCCATATCCTGTGTGAGACCGACGAGCTGGAGCAGGAAGTAGATGGCCGTCATCGACATGAACCCGGGGAACATCCCGAGGATGAGCATGAGATTCATGAGGGGCTTTCTCATCTTGAAACGCATACGCGAGAGCGCATAGCTCGTTGCAACGACGATGACCGTCTGGATGATCGTGACCGCGATGGCGATGACGAGCGTTTTCCAGTACCAATCAAAGAAGAAGAACGGCGATTTGACATAGGCCTTCGAGGCAAAGTGGTACATCTGCCCTCTGAAAAGGTTGATGTAGTTATCGAAGGTCCATACGTCGGGCAGAAGATGGGTCTGCCCTGCGTTCAGGCGGAGCGATTGCAATACGAGGTAGACGAACGGGAAGAGCCAGATGATGCTGATCGCGATCAGGATCACATAGATGACCGCATTGGTGGTGCGGCGCACAGCCTTCATGCTGCGCATTTTTTTCTGTTTGGATCCGGTAGCCATTACATGAAATCCTCCTCGTTCTTGACTGCTTTGGAGCGGTTATACGTA
>CANQCA010000142.1 GCA_947589585.1 uncultured Clostridia bacterium | reverse complement strand
CGCTGGCACACGCAGATGGGGTTCGTCGTCATTCCCGGGAGTAAGAACGTGGAACACATTCGCGACAATCTGAACATTCTCGACTTCAAACTGACGGATGAGGACATGGCGGAAATTGCAAAGCTCAACAGGGGCGTGCGCTACTATCATCGCACCGATGAGCAACTCGCAGCGTTCGCCTCCTTCCGTCCGCATTACGAAAAGAAATAATGCAATGAAGAGAGGTGCAGGATATGAAAAATCTCATCGTGTACTTCTCCCGCAAAGGGGAGAACTATGTCAGCGGAGCGATCAAGACGCTGGAAAAAGGCAATACGGCGATCGTTGCAGAAAAGATCCAAGCGTTTGCGGGCGGCGACCTTGCAGAGATCGTCCCCGTTAAAGAGTATTCGAGCAGTTATTATAAGTGCATCGAAGAAGCCAAAACCGAACTCCATGAAAACGCAAGACCCAAATATCGCCCTCTCGATATAGACATTACGCAGTACGACAAAGTATTCCTCTGCTATCCGAATTGGTGGGGAACGATGCCGATGTGCGTATGCACCTTTTTGGAGGACTTCGATCTTTCGGGCAAAAAAATCTATCCCGTCTGCACCAACGAGGGGAGCGGCATGGGTTCGAGCATAAGGGATCTGAAACGGATCTGCAAAAATGCCGAGGTCGATGCGGGACTTTCCATTCACGGGGCAAGAGCAAGTGTAAGTGACGGTGCGATCAAAGAGTATTTGGACGCGCTATAAAACAGAAACCCGAACGGCGATTGAAAAAATTCTTTTTCCGCCGCAAATTCATCAACAAAAATATCCATCTGCGATAGGGCAGGTGGATATTTTTTTGCGTTTTATTCGCCTGTGCGGGGAGTGGGCTCGAAGCCCAAGGAAATGAGGATCGCACGGTTGACCCGCGACATGGTGGCCTCGGGAAGCGTCCCGATGCGTGCCATGAGCCGTTTTTTGTCGATCGTTCGGATCTGTTCGAGCAGGATAACGGAGTCCTTCTGGAGCCCGAACGCCTGAGGAAGCTCGATATGCGTGGGAAGGCGCGCCTTGTGGATCTTGCTCGTCACCGCGGCGGCGATCACGGTGGGGGAATACTTGTTGCCCGTATCGTTCTGTACGACGAGCACGGGCCGAACGCCGCCCTGTTCGCTCCCCACGACGGGCGAGAGGTCGGCATAATAGAGTTCGCCGCGTTTGACCGTCATATCTTCCTCCTTCGTGAACATTCCCACTGTCATTTTATGTAGAGCGCGGTGCGGATGCTCACCCGAGCCAATGATAGACGGCTTTTCAAAAAATTATACCTTGGAATAAAAGCGCCGAAAATTTTGCATATACTCAAAAATTATTTCGGTATAAATTCGTTTTTGGCACAAATTTCACGCATTTTTCAGAAAAAAATTCATCGGAAAACCTCCCTTTGAAAAGCCGTTTGCGGGCTTTGAATAACAAAGAATTCAAAAGTTCACATTATAATCGTAAATAATAAGGTTAAAAATGTGAGGAATTTACGCAAATCCGAGGTAAAATGTGAAATAATTACAATTTACTTGAATTCCAATCGGTTGCATTTTTCGTTTGACAATCTGATTTGTGAATGGTATAATTTATTCATGAATGGACGGCACAGTTATGTGTCATATTTTTTTCGCGCGTTCCAAACGCGCCCGATTTCGCGTATTTGCGATTTCGGGGGAGCGGACGAACGTGCGCAGTGAGGATAAAATCATGGCGAAATTGGGAAGCATCCTGAGAAAAACTTCGATCTGTGCGGCGGCCGCCCTCATGGTCGGCTCCTTTACGGCCGCGCAGCTCATCTCCCTCGGCGGGAAAAATTCTTCCGCGGCGCAGACTGTGGCGGATACGGGGACGACGATCACCGATGTGACGGGCAAGGTCGCCTCCGATCTTACGGCCTCCTTCGATCCCGAAGTCGTGCGCAAGCTCCCCGAGGGGATCGATCCGGGCAGAGAGATCTCCGTCATCGTCCGCACGACGGATTCCACGCTCGTCACCGCATACGATGCGCAAAACGGCATTTCGCGCTACGGCAACGTCTCGGCCTTTGCCGATTCCGCGGCGGGCGAAGCCGTTCTCTCCCGCATCGAGCGGGAAAACAACAAGGCCCTTTCCCGCCTCAAAGGCGCGGGGGTGAAGTATGAACTCGGGGCGACCTACAACACCATTCTCGGCGGGTTCGAACTCGTCGTCGAGGCGAGGGAGTACGAGAAGATCGTCTCCGCCCTCGACGGGACGGACGCCCTTCCCTCCATCAGCGAAGAATATGCTCCCGCCGAGGCGCAGCTCGTCGAGAACGACGTCAACGTCTATGAGACGGGTATCTTCGATAGCTCGGAATCCGCCTTCAAAGGGGAGGGGACGCTCATTGCCGTCCTCGATACCGGCTTCGACTACACCCATTCCGTCTTCGATCCCAACGTGTTCGCACAGGGCGTCGACGAGAGCAAGCTCTATATGACGAAGGACCGCCTTTCCGGGCTTGTGGGCGATCTCGAAGCAGCCAAATACACCCGCGGGCTCTCCCCCGAAAAGGTCTATGTGAACGATAAGATCCCCTATGCCTACGACTACGCGGATAAGGATACCGACGTGTACCCGCTTGACAGCGAACACGGCACCCATGTCGCGGGCATCATTCTCGGGAACAACGTCGGGGCTGCCGAGAAGGCGGAGACCGATCCCGAGATCGTCGGCGTCGCGCCCCTCGCGCAGCTCGCCGCAATGAAGGTGTTCTCGGATACCACCTCGGGGGCAAGGCAGTCGTGGCTCCTCGCCGCCGTCGAAGACTGCGTCAAGCTCGGCGTCGACGTCATCAACATGTCGCTCGGTATGTCCTCGGGCTTCACCGTGACAGACGACGAAGCGCAGCGCACTGCCTACGAGAACGTCGGTAAGGCGGGCATCAGCCTCGTTGCGGCCGCCTCCAACGACTACAACTCCACCTTCGGTTCGGAGAAGAACGGCAACTTGGGGCTCACCTCCAACCCCGACTCCTCGACCGTCGGCTCTCCCTCCACCTACGAATCCGCACTCTCCGTCGCTTCGATCAGCGGCGTGAAGACTTCTTACATGAAGTACGGCAACCGCATCATCTACTTCACACAGGCGGTCGATGTCGCCTCCGAGCCCATGGATTTCGTCAACGAGATCCTGCCCGCGGGGGAAGACACCAAGGAATTCGAATACGTCACCGTCCCCGGCATCGGCTCCTCGCAGGACTATATCGGCCTCAACATGGCGGGCAAGATCGCCCTCGTGCGCCGCGGTACCAACAGCTTCGAAGAGAAGGCCAAGGTCGCGCTCGATGAGATGGGCGCTGCGGGCGTCATCATTTATAATAATGTTTCGGGCGATATCAGCATGACGGTCGGCAATACGAAGGGCGCGATCTGCTCCATCTCGCAGGACGACGGCGAAGTGCTCGCCGCGAATTCGACGGGCAAGATCACGATCAGCCGTTCGCAGATGGCAGGCCCCTTCATGTCCGACTTCTCGAGCTGGGGTCCTACGCCCGACCTTCGCATCAAGCCCGAGATCACCGCACACGGCGGCGACATTCTTTCGGCCGTTCCCGGGCAGAAGTACGACCGTCTCTCGGGCACCTCGATGGCTTCGCCCAACCAGGCGGGCGTCGTTGCGATCCTCCGCGAATATGTGAAGCAGAAGTTCGGCCTCACGCAGGAGACGGACGAGGCGAGAAGGCAGGTCACTGCACTTGCAAATCGCATCATGATGTCGACGGCGGATATCGCTTATAACGATAACGGGCTTCCCTATGCCGTCCGCAAACAGGGTGCTGGCCTCGTCAATCTCAACGAAGCGCTCACCACGCCCGCTTACATTACCACCTATGCGCGCAACGACGAACATCTCTACGACGGTTCCCCCCGCTTTATCGTCGACGCAGAGCACGAACTGGATAAGACCAAGCTCGAGTACGGCGACGACCGCGACAAGACGGGCGTCTACGAGCTCGTGTTCAGCGTCAACAATTTCTCGGGCACGTCGCTCACCTATGATATCGGCGCCCTCGTGCAGACGGAAGGCGTGAGCGAGACGCTCACCGTCCGCGGCGATACCACCGTCACGGAGAAGGGCTATGCGCTTTCCCCCAAGATCACAGTCACCGAAGTGGACGGCACGGCGCACAGCGGGAACTCCGTCACGGTAGCCGCGGGCAAGGCCGCGACCGTCACCGTCCGCATCGCCCTCACCGATTCCGACCGGCAGTATCTCGACCGTTCCTTCGCAAACGGCATGTATGTGGAAGGTTACGTGACCCTCGGCGCGAAGAAGGGCACCGAGATCGGCCTCAACGTTCCCTTCCTCGCCTTCTACGGCGATTGGACGCAGGCGCCCCTTTTCGACCTCGACTACTTCGAGACCAACCCCGATGAACTCGACGACGGCATCGACCCCGACGACAAGACGATGGCGGACGCCTATGCGACCCAGCCGATCGGCTCTTTGTACGACGATTATATCAACTATCTCGGCTCCTTCCCGTTCAATCAGGATCCCGCATCCAAAAAGGTCGCGGCAACGCGTTCCCACATCGCTCTCACCAACCAGACCGGCCGCGGCGGCGGTGTAAACGGCATCAGCGCCATCTGGGCGGGTATGCTCCGTTCTTCCAAATATGTGGATATCACGATCACGGATACCACGACGGGCGAAGTCATCTGGAGCAAGACGGAAAACAATGTCCGCAAGACGTACAGCAGCGGCAGCAACTTCTACAATTCCACGGTAGAAGTCGGCTTCAATGTTCCCGAATACGATCTCAAGAACAACACACGCTACATGGTGCGCCTCGAGGGCTATCTCGACTACGGCGACAAGGGAACACAGCGCAACGCGAGAAACGTGTTCGAGTTCCCGTTCACGGCCGACTTCCAGGCTCCCGTCGTCACCGGCGTCGAGTTCTATACGGAGATCGATAAGACGGATAAGACTGCACCCTTCACGCGTACGTACGCACGCCTTTCCGTCTTTGATAACCACTATGCGGCTGCAGCTTTCTTCGGATATATGAAGCTCGCCGCGCCCGGCTCGGAGTACATGCTCGAGATGCCCGCCTTCTCCAACTATGCGACGGCGATCAACGCCTCCTCCGCCAATTCGACGACCGAGGTCACCATCGAACTCACCGACCACATGAAGGAGATCGCGACGGCTGCGCATCCCAACACGTTCACCGTCCAGCTCTACGACTACGCGCTCAACAATTCCACCTTCGAGATCAAGGTCCCTTACGAGACCATTCAGTCCGTCACCTTCACGGGGGACAACGTCACGACGGATGAGAATCAGATCCAGACGATCACGCTCATCCCCAACCAGAGATATATCATCGATCCCACCGTCTATCCCGACCAAACGGAGTGGGCGAACGCACTCGACTATGCGATCGCCGAGGGCGGCGAAGGCGTCGCCAAGATCGTCGGCAACAAGCTCATCGGCGTTGCGGTCGGCGAAACGGAGCTTACCGTCTCCAAGACGGTCACAGATCCCGAGGGCGAATTCGGCGCAACGACGACGGAACTGATCAAGACGGTCAAAGTCAAGGTCTGCGCACCCGAAGAGCTCGGCATGCGCCCGCTCGATCCCTCGGGTGTGAGCAGTTTCCGCCTCACGAGCTACACGACGGATAACGCATACTACTTCCTCAGCTCCGAGGACCGCGAGATCGGCGAGACGGGGGACACGACGCTCTTCCCCGCGAACACTTCCACCTATGTGCTCTCGATGTACCCGTCCGAGCGCGTCACCGTCGCCTATGAACTGCTTGCATATGCGGACGACGTGGAGGTGGTGTTCAGAAGCAACAACAGCCGTATCGCCACCGTTTCCGGGGAAGGACAGATCGAGGCCTTCCGCCGCGGCTCGACTTCCATCGAAGTCAGCGTCAAACAAAACAACAGGACGCTCGTGAGCGCCTATATCACGGTCATCGTCAAAGACCCTTACGAGCGCAACGGTCCCTTCCTGACGGGCTTCCGCGGCGTCGGCGAAGTGGAGATGGTAGATGGCGTTCCGACGCCTACGGGCACGGTGGATATCGGCAAGGATCTCGGCGCCGACCACGGCCTTACCACCATCGAGCAGTTCGCTTTCTCCCACTACGACTTTATCCCCAAGGGCCCGGACGACGTCATCGACGAAGAAGACCCCTATAACAGCAAGATCTGGTATCTCGGCGAAAACGACCACATCAAGAAGATCATCATTCCCGAGGGCGTCGAAGTCATCAACATGTATGCGTTTGCGGGCATGGAGGGGCTGGAAGAGGTCGTCCTTCCCTCGACGCTCAAACACATCGGCGTGGGCGCCTTCCTCGGCTGCACCAGCCTTCGCACCGTACAGGGGCTCGAACACGTCCAGCTCATCAACCAGGACGCCTTCCGCGATACCGATCTTCAGAAGGCCGACCTCTCCAGCGTCATCGCAGTGGGCAACTATGCCTTTGCAAACACCAAGCTCGCAGGCAAGCTCGAGCTTCCCGTATCCGCCCAGTCCATCGGCGCATACGCCTTCTCCGGCATCAAGGAGATCGATCAGCTCATCATCCATGCTTCCACCGTGAAACTCGGTGAGGGCGCCTTCTCGGGCGATACCGGCCTTACGACCATCCCCGCCATCAATGCGGCGAATATTCCCGAAAATCTCTTCCGCGGAGACGAGAACCTCACGAGCATCACGCTCGGCAAGGACGTCGAGAGCGTCGACCGCAACGCGTTCAAGGGGACGGGGATCTCGGAATTCAACGTCGCCGAGGGCAACAGCGTGTTCCGCGCGAGCGAGGATAAGAAGAGCCTCTTCCGCGTGGGCGGCGGCGATGAAGTGGAGCTTCTCTGCGTCGTTCCCACCTTCTCGGGAAAATACACCGATGCGACCGTCACCAAGGTCGGCTCGGGCGCATTTGCGGGGGCGGATTCGCTCACCTATGTCGAGCTTCCCAATGCGACGGCCATCGGCGAGAGCGCCTTCTTCGAATGCCGCAACCTCGCCACCGTACGCCTCGGCAATGTGACGGACGTCGCGGCCTATGCCTTCGCCGGCACGAGGATCACCCGCTTCGATTTCTCCAAGATCCAAACCATCGGCGACCATGCCTTCTACGGTGCATCGCTCAATGCCGTCGAGCTTCCCGACGGAACGCAGGTGGGCAGCTATGCCTTTGCGGCTTGCGCGAACATCTCGAGCGTCGTCATCGGTTCGGGCGCCGTCATCGGCGACCACGCCTTTGCGAACGAGGCAACCCTCAGAACGCTCGGCAATCCCTACCGCGTGAGCTTCTCCGACGGGAGCATCGTCGAACTCTACGAAGTGGGCCACGTCGCCGACACGACGGGGCTTACCACCCTCAAGACGGGCGAGAACGTCGAGATCGGCGCATATGCGTTCGCCTATCAGATGGCGCTCACCTCCGTCAAATTCGGGCAGGGGACTTCCATCGGCGACAGCGCCTTCGTGCTCACCACGAGCCTCTCCAAGGCAGACCTTGCGGGCGTCGTCTCCATCGGCCCCAATGCCTTTGCGGGCGAACTCACGGGCATTGCGGAACGCGAGGGCACGAGCGGTAACTACACTTATAACTATTACTCCGAGAACTTCGGCCTGCAGGCAGGCGGGGTGCGTTCGGTCACCCTTACGTCGGCGACGGCCATCGGCGAGCGGGCATTCGCATACAACACCGCCCTCACGACGGTGGAACTCGGCGAAGACCTTCATACGATCGCGCCCTATGCCTTCTACGGCACACGCATCGCAAAAATCGACCTCGGCAACATCGAGACCGTCGGCGACTATGCCTTCGGTGCACACACCTCCGAGATCTTCTTCACCAACCAGGCCGTGACGACGTACAGCATCGGCGTGAGCGAGCTCGATCTCTCCAAGGCGGCGAGCATCGGCGCACATGCATTCGAAGAGGCGAGCGCCCTCACCCGTATCACCCTTCCCGCACCCGCGGCCGAAGGGGAGGAGACGAAGGCGGCAGGCCTCGTGATCGGCGACTATGCCTTTGCGGGGGCGAGCCATCTTTCTGAGGCGGTCAATCTCGAACTCGCGACGCGCATCGGCGCGCACGCATTCGAACACAGCGCCCTCACGGGAGAGCTCGATCTTTCCAAGGTCGTCTCCATCGGCGATTGGGCGTTCGCATACAACTCCATCGGCCGCGCGGTGCTCGGGAAGACCCTCACCGAGATCGGCGACAATCCCTTCGCAGGGAACCCGACCGTATTCACCTCCGCCGAGAACCAAACAACCTACGATATCAGTGAGAACGTGTTTGTCTCGGGCGGCGTACTCTATCGCAAGAGAGTATTCGAGGGTGGCGACCTGCTCGCGACGCGCTCGGTCGACGGCACGCAGCAAAATTATCTCTATGGATTGGAGCTCATCGCCTATCCCGCCACGGCGGAGGATGAGGCGTATGCGGTGGAAGAGGGGACCGTGCGCATTGCGGCGGGTGCATTCATGAACGCCGGGCTCGAGCGCGTCACCCTTCCCGATTCGCTCGCCGCGATCGGCGACAAGGCCTTCTACGGGGCGAACGCACTTTCCATCGTCATCTTCAAGGGCTTCAATGCACCAATCCTCGAAGAGCAGTACGATCCCGACTACCAGATCGCACACGGGGAGGATGCCAATCTTCCCGGGCCGTATATCCAGAATGATCTCAATCCCTCTTCGGACGGAGAGAGCGACCGTGAGCTCGGGATCCTTCCCTACGGCATGTGGTTCGTCGACGCGACGACCTACTTCTACGGCGCGAACTTTGTCGATTATATCGGCAAGGCGGCGGGCGATCTTCTCATGATCCGTCCCAAGAACGGCCTCGGCTACGAGAACTTCATCTATGGGCAGTACTTCGAACTCGCCCTCGACGGTCCCGCGGCGCCCAACGATTCCACGCGTGCCGTGATCCGCGCGATCACGCTTTTGCCCGAACCGCGCCAGATCAACGAGAGCAACTATGCCGAGATCAAGGTCTCCGTCCAAGCCGCCCGCGCCCTCTACGACGCGATCACTTCCGACGAACAGCGCGCCCTCATCACCAATTATCAGAAGCTCCGCAATGCAGAGGACGCCATCAAGATGATCGAAGGCGAAAACACCGACCCCGGTACGGAAGAGCCCGCTGCTCCCGCCGATATTACCACGATCGCACTCGCAGTGACCTGCGGCATCCTCGGCGCGGCAGTCATCGTCATGGCGGCGATCATCCTCGCCCGCTTCAAGGGGGAGAAGAGAGCGGAAACGGCCGACGACGACAAGGAAGGCAAAGACGACGATCATGGCGATCACGGCGACAGCAACGATCGGAATGAAGGATAAGTTATGAAAAACAAGACGAAAGCATTGATCATCCTCTCCTGTGCGCTCGGGGCGACCTTATCCCTCGCACTCGGGGCATGCGCAGTCTCCGAGACGCGCGAGAGCACGCTCGACCGCCTTGTGGACGAGGGGATAAACGTCGTCGTTTACTACGAGAAGAACGGCGGCATCTTCGGCAGCGCCGAGAATATCGACTTCTTCGACGCCTTCCGCTACGACGACGTGGAGGACGGCGGCGTGAAGCTGATCGAACCGGGCGATCCCGCCCGCACGGGCAACAATGCCGCGAACAGTACGGCGACGCGCAACGGCTACTTCCTCGTGGGCTGGTACCGCGAGCGTATCCCGCGCGTGAATGAGAACGGAGACCCGCTCGACGACGAGGGGAACATCTGCTCCGTCCGTCGCCCCGTTCTCGATGCGGCCGGCGCCCCCGTTCTCGACGAAGAGGGGAACGTCATCTCCGAGTCCGTCTCCGCGGCGGGCAAGCAGCAGGCCTATTCCTATCGGGGCAAGTGGGATTTCTCGGAAGACCGCCTCACGCTTTCCGACCTTACTCCCGAAGCGTACGAGGGGGAAAAGACCGTTCAGGCCATCCACCTCTATGCGGCATGGGCGCCCAATTTCACCTATGAATTCTACCGCCGTGAGGAAGCGAGCGGTGCATGGACGTGCTATGCGACGCTCACCAAGCCCATCAATTCAAATTCCATCGCCGTCCCGCATTGGAACGATGTGAGCGGCAGCCTCGACTACGGCAACCTTCCCCGCTATCGGACGGAAGCCGACGAGGAGAGCGGCACCCCCGCACAGAATTATACACTCACGGGCGTCTATGCCGATCCCGCCTGCCTCAGCCCCTATGCCGACGGCGACATGCTCAACATCTACGAAAGTGCGATCCCGCACCACGGGCTCACAGATCTCGGGACGGGCACGGCGACGGATACGGCCGTCAAGGTCTATACCACATGGAAGAAGGGGAACTGGTCCCGCATCAAGACGGCGGCACAGCTCGCATCCAATGCCTCCTCGGACGGTTGCTACGAGATCCTTGCCGACCTCGATTGCTCTTCCGTCTCATGGAACTTCTCGAACTACACCTTCACGGGGACCTTCAAGGGGAACGGCCACACCCTCTCCAACATCACCTCGCGGCAGACGGATGCCACTTCCCAGCGCATCCACGGCGGCCTCTTCGGACAGATCACTTCGCAGGCAAAGTTCGAAAACATCACATTCGAGAACGTCTCATATACCATCGAAGGGGGCGCCCGTCCCGTACGGGGCACCATCACAGAGGAGGCGAACTTCGGCCTCTTCGCGGGCAGGATCGCGGATGGCGTGACGAAGGAGAACTTCGTCGGCGTCAAAGTCGAGGGCACCGTCTATGCGGGCGGGATCGACCTCATCGATAACTGCAATGCCCGCGCGGACGGAGGGGAGATCACTTCCTTCGTCCTCGGAACGGTGGCGGGGAACCTCATCGGGGACGATCTGAAAGCCTTCCTCGCGGAGAGCGGCCTCGAGATCGAAGTCCATGCGGAAGCGGCCGTCCACAACTATTCGCAGGATAGCAGCGGCAACCCTTACTACGGCATCACCCTCCGCATCGTGGAGGAAGAGGACGAGAGCAAGGCCCTCTACGGGAAGATCGGTGTGTATACGCTGGAGACGCCCATCAGGATCTATTAAAAGAGAAAATAAATCGGAGGAAACATATATGAAAAAAAGCAGAAAGATGATCAAGATCGCAAGCGTTGCGCTCGGCGGCGTCATCGGCTGCGGCGCATTGGCGGCATTTGCCGGCTGCGGCGGCGGCAAGGATGCATTCGTCATCATGTCTGAAGATCTCAACGGGTTGTTCAACCCCTTCTATTCGACGGCGGGTACGGATATGGACGTCGTCGGCCAGACGCAGATCTCCATGCTCGGGACGGATGAAACGGGGCACATCGCCTTTGGCGACAAGGAGCCCGTCGTCGTTAAGGACTACGAGGAGACCAAGCAGGGGGAGAACACCCTCTACACCTTCGTCCTCAAGAACGGCATCACCTTCTCGGACGGCGTGCCCCTCACCATGAACGACGTACTCTTCAACATGTATGTCTATCTCGATCCCGCCTACACGGGTTCGACGACGATGTACTCCACCAAGATCGTCGGCCTTCAGGAATACCGCCTGCAAAAGCATGTAGAGGGCAGCGGGACCGAGGACAGCCTGACCGTGCGTGCGAACGGCCGTGCCCGTAACCGCAGGGATTTCCTTCGCAATCTCTTTGTAGAGGTCGGCAGGGAAGTCGCAAACGATCCCACGAAGGTGGACGGGTTCAACGTCTCCGTCAACAAGATGATCTCCGTGATCAACGGCGTTCCCGGCAACCTCGAGGACTACGGCCTCGATCAGGAGTGGGCAAACTATAAGTCCGCGATCTCGTCCGAGGAGGACGGCGTCGCCACCATTTCCGATGAGGATGCGAAAAAGCAGCTCCTCACCGACTATACAGACCTCGTCGGTACCGCTTCCGATCCCACGCAGGGCCTCTATTGGAAGGAACTCGTTTCCAATTGGGCGACTGCGCAGTCCGTCTTCTCCGAAGCGCCCTATACCAACCAGGAGGGCAAGGAACCGACCAACACTTCGGGGTATGTGTTCGACGACGTGAGCGCCTTCCTCGCGCTCAACGGGCTCATCACCATCGAATACGGGAGAGATGCGAACAATAAGATCGACCCCAACAAGATCATCAAGGTCACAAATACCTTTAAGGATTCGATCAAGACGCAGGAAGAAGCCATCCGTTATGTCTTCAACAGGGATGTCACGGGCTCCTTCAACGCGCTCCTTACGGGGACCTCGTCCGGCCAGCAGCTCTACTCGGAGTTCATCGGTCTCGCAAAGGACGTCATCATGCACGAGGAAGTGGGCGAGGGCGAACTCAGCTACCCGAACGTCTCGGGGATCGTCTCCCTCGGCCACACGACGGATATCAAGACCGTGAAGGTCAACGGGCACGACTACACCGTTGCGCACGACCACGATGCGACGACGGGCGCACCCACGACCCCCGATACCTACGACGTCTTGCAAATCGAAGTCGAAGGCTCCGACCCCAAGGCAATCTGGAACTTTGGCTTCACCGTCGCTCCCTGGCACTACTACTCCGACCCCACGCAGGCCGACCTCAAAGTGGATATCAAGAAAAATAAGTTCGGCGTCCGTTGGTCCGACTTCAAATTCCAGACCGACGTCCTGCAGGGCAATGCCAAGGATTACAACGGCATTCAGTACGGGAACGTCACAAAGAACGGCGTGCCGCTCGGCGCGGGGCCCTATGTCGCGACGGATGCCGACAACGACGATTTCCCGAGCTACGGCGGGTTCATGAGCAACAACGTCGTCTACTACAAGGCGAACCAGAACTTCTTCAAAGAAGTGCCCGGCGCAGACGAGAGCTTGCATCCTCCGTTCATCGAGAAGATGCGCTATCAGGTCGTCTCCTCGGCGAACGCCATTCCTCAGCTCGATCAGGGGAGCGTCGATTATATCGAGCCCCAGCTCACGAGGGAGAACATGGCTCTCATCAACAAGATGGACGGCGTGCAGCACTTCGAGACATGGCAGCTCGGCTACGGCTATATCGGCGTCAACGCGGGCAAGATCCCCGATATCAACCTCCGTATGGCGATCATGGCGGCTATGGATACCTCGCTTGCAAGAGGGTACTACGACGCGGGCACCGTGGCGACGATCTACTGGCCGATGTCCCTCGTCAGCTGGGCATATCCCCGTGTAAACGGTGCAACGCTCGACGGGACCAACTACCTCAAGGATAAGGACGACTACAACGAAACGCAGTTCAATACGCCCGATCTCACGGATGAGTCGAGAAAACAGCTTATCATTGATTATATGGACGCAGCAGGCGTAGAGGCGGGCGATAACGAGCTCAAGATCACCTTCACGATCGCAGGCTCCAGCCTCACCGAGCACCCTTGCTACACCGTCTTCCAGCACGCGCAGACGTTGCTCAACGAATGCGGATGGAACATCACGATCTCGCCCGACGTCAACGCCCTCACCAAGCTCGCCACAGGCTCGCTTGCCGTATGGGCGGCGGCATGGGGCTCCACGATCGACCCCGATATGTATCAGGTCTACCACAAGAATTCGACGGCGACCTCCGTGCTCGCATGGGGCTATCCCGAGATCCTTGCCGATACGGCGGAGTATAGCGAGGAGAACACGATCCTGACCGAGCTCGCCGAAAAGATCGACGCCGCCCGTGAGACGACGGACGAGGATGAGCGCAGGCCGCTCTACCGTGAGGCGATGGAGCTCGTCCTCAGCCTTGCCGTCGAGCTTCCCGTCTATCAGAGACAGGTCCTCTACGTCGTCAATTCCGACGTCATCGACCTCGAGACCCTTCCCGAGGAGATCAATCCCTACACCTCGCCTCTTTCGAGGATCTGGGAAGTCAAGTTCAAGTAAGCAAAACATTCCTCCCGCCCGCGCCTTTGAGGGCGCGGGCAAAGGGGGGCTCACGGCGCGGTAGCGCCATTGCAAGCGGAAGAAACCGCAATTCGATCAACATCGGAGCGATCCTATGCTAAAGTATATCCTCAAAAGACTCGGGCTCGCCATCGTCATCCTGCTCGGCGTCTCCCTCATCCTCTACATCCTCGTGCGTCTTATGCCCGTCGATTTCATCGAACAGCAGATTTTGCAGATGAACCAGGGCGGCGCACAGATCCCGCAGGAGACAGTGGACGCCATGTATAAGATGTACGGCCTCGGCGATAACAGCTTCGTCGGGATCCTCTCGGGGTACGGCAGCTGGCTGTGGAGCCTTGCCCGCCTCGACCTCGGCACGAGTTTCGTCTACAAGCAGCCCGTGCTCAACGTGATCACCTCGAAGATGGGCGTTTCCTTCATGATCGCCTTCATCGCGATCATCTTCGAATACCTCATCGCGATCCCGCTCGGCGTGACGGCCGCAACGCACCAATACTCCATCCGCGACTATGTCGTCACGGTCATCGTCATGCTCGGTATTTCGCTGCCGTCCTTCTTCTTCGGACGGTTCTTGCAGATCGTCTTCTCGCAGAGCTTGCACTGGTTCCCTTACAGTACGCTCGGCGATGCGACGAAGACGCTCACGGGGATCGAGCTTCTCGGCGACTATCTGTGGCACCTCGTCCTGCCCATCCTCGTCATGGTCTTTTTGAGCGTGGGCGGTACCATGCGTTATCAGCGCACCAATACCCTCGAGGTGCTCAATTCCGACTATATCCGCACGGCGCGCGCCAAGGGGCTTCCCGAGAGCAAAGTCATCTACAAGCATGCCTTCCGCAATACGATGATCCCCATCGTCACCATGCTCGCGGGCGTTTTGCCGTCCCTCTTCTCGGGCGCCATGATCACCGAGCAGGTCTTCGACCTCCCCGGTATCGGGAATGTCGCCCTGAAGGCGATGCAGAGCGCGGATATCCCGTTCATCATGGGATACAATATGTTCCTCGCTTTCCTGAGCGTCATCGGGGTGCTTCTCACCGACCTCATGTACGCCGTCGTCGACCCGCGGGTCAAACTCTACTAAGGGAGGGAGTATCATGGAAGAAAAGAAATTTCCCGAACTCGATCCCGCCCTGCCTTCTCTCGACGGGAAGGCGGCTGCAGAGGCTTTCCCCGAAGATGAGGCGCTCACCGAGGAAGATATCCTTGCCGCCCAAGAGGCCCGCGATGAGGAGAACGCGCTCGATAAGAATGTCCGTCTTCTCTCGCCCGCCCGTATGGTCGCCCGCCGCTTTTTCCGCTCCAAGCTCTCCATCATCGGCCTCGTCATCATCGTAGCGCTCATGCTCTTTTCTTGGCTCGGCCCCGTTTTCTATAACAGATGGGGGGAGATCGAGTACGATAACGGCGGCCGTATCGACTGTCAGATGGAGGAGATCTCGGGCTACGACGAATACGGCGAGGAATATCATTTCACGCAGGTCGTCGAGAGTTCGCAGGCAGTCAACCGCCTCGCGCCCCTCTCGGGAGACCATCTCCTCGGCACGGATAATACCGGCATGGATATCTTCACCCGTCTCATGTACGGCGGAAGGATCTCGCTCTCCATCAGCTTCATCTCCGTCTTTGCCGTCACCTTCCTCGGCATCCTCTTCGGGGGAGTCGCGGGGTACTTCGGCAAGCGGATCGACGAAGTGATCATGCGTATCTGCGATATCCTCATGTGTATCCCGTCCCTTCCCATCATGCTCATCATCGGGACGCTGTTCGATTCATGGGGGATAGATTCGCAGTACAGAATTTACCTTCTCATGCTGTTTTTGACGCTCATCTCATGGCCGGGCACCGCCCGTCTCGTGAGAGGGCAGATCCTGTTCCTTCGCGAGCAGGAATATATGGTCGCGGCGGAAGCCATGGGCTTTTCCACGTCGCGCAAGATCTTCAAGCACCTCGTGCCCAATGTCCTTCCCCAGCTCATCGTCTCGATGACGCTCTCGCTCGGCAGCATGATCCTTTCCGAGGCGACGCTCTCCTATCTCGGCCTCGGCGTCAAGGCGCCCTATGCCGCATGGGGGACGATGATCAACATCGTCACGGAAGATCCCAACGTCATGGCAAACTACTTCAACGTTTGGATCCCGCCCGGACTTTGTATTATTCTTGCCGTGCTCGGCTTCAACTTTATCGGCGACGGTCTGCGTGACGCGCTCGATCCCAAGGCCAGGAGGTGACGCATGGCAGAAGAGATCAAAGACCCCAAGACGGGGAAGAAAAACAGAAATTACCTCACGGGCAGGGAGATCCGCGAGATCGTCAGATCCAACAACAAGATCACCCACGCCCTCGAGAAAAAGAAACGCCGCAAGGCCAAGGAAGAGGAGTTCATCACCACCCTCAAGGATGATAAAAATATCCTCGAGGTAGAGGATCTGCACACCTATTTCTTTACGGAGCAGGGCGTCGTGAAGGCGGTGAACGGCGTCTCCTTCGAAGTCCCGCAGGGCTCGACCGTCGGCGTCGTCGGCGAGAGCGGCTGCGGAAAGTCGGTCACGAGCATGTCGATCATGCAGCTTCTGCAGGGGCCCGCGGGGCAGATCGTCTCGGGCGAGATCAGGTTCAAATCCTACGATTTCAAGCGCGACGAGAAGGGAAATCCCATTCCCATCTGGGAACTCGATGAAAACGGCGAGCCCGTCCTCGCCGAGAAGAAGGATAAGAAGGGGAAGACCGTCCTCGATAAGGAGGGCAACCCCGTTCTTGAACAGAAGCAGAAGCGCGACGAATACGGCACCCTCCAATATGAAATGGAGGAGAAAGTGTTCAATATCGCCGAGATGCCCATCAAGGAGATGTACCGTCTCCGCGGCAGGCAGATCGCGATGATCTTCCAGGAACCCATGACGAGCCTCAACCCCGTGTTCACGATCGGGAACCAGCTTGACGAGGTGACCCTTCTGCACTTCCCCGGCTCGAGCAAGGCGGACGCCAAGCGCCGTTCCATCGAGATGCTCAACCTCGTCGGCATCGCAATGCCCGAGCGAGTGTACAAGTCCTATCCTCACGAACTCTCGGGCGGCATGCGCCAGCGCGTCATGATCTCCATGGCGCTCGCGGGCGACCCCCGTCTCATCATCGCAGACGAACCCACGACCGCGCTCGACGTGACCATCCAGGCGCAGATTCTGGATCTTCTGCGCGATCTGAAGCAACGGATCAACGGGTCCATCCTGCTCATCACGCACGATCTCGGCATCATCGCGGAAATGGCGGACTATGTCGTCGTCATGTACGCGGGCCGCATCATCGAAAAGGGCACCGCATCCGAGATCTTCCATCACCCGATGCACCCCTATACCATCGGTCTGCAGAAGTCCAAGCCCACCATGGACTCGGAGAAAGAGACACTCTTCAACATCCCGGGGAACGTCCCCAATCCCATCGATATGCCCGACTATTGCTATTTCCGCGAGCGTTGCTCGCGCTGCAAGAAGGCGTGCTTCGGCGACTATCCGCCCATGGTTCAGGTCAGCCCCACGCACTTTGTGGCATGTCATCTCTACGACGATAAAAAGGAGGAGGAAAAGTGACATACTCCTATCTTGCTGCCGCCGTGCGCGGCGGACAGATCATCGCGGCCGGCGTGATGCTTGCCCTCGTCGCCCTCCTCATCATCGCTGCGTTCGTCCTCTTCCGCGTCCTCGTCAAAAAGCGCGAAAAAGAGGAGCAGGATATCGTCGAAGAGGTCTCGACGCAGGAAGCGCTCGAGGAGCACAACGCGCAATATATCCAATCGGATAACTTTGCGGGCTTCGACGATGCGCTCGAGGCAAAGCGGGAACAGCTTCTTCGCGAGAAGAAAGCGGCGGAGGAAAAAGATCTTCCTCCCGACGAGAATGCCCTTTTGGAAGTGCGTCACCTCAAGATGTACTTCCCCCTTAAAAAGACGATCGGCGGCAAAGTGACGCTTGCCCTGCGCGCCGTGGACGATGTCTCCTTCAAACTGAAGGCGGGCGAAACGCTCGGCATCGTCGGCGAGAGCGGCTGCGGCAAGACCACGATGGGCAGAGCCATTCTGAAGCTCTATCAGCCCACGGGCGGGCAGATCTTCTTCGACGGAAAGGATATCGCGGGCTATAAGCCCAAGGAGATGCGGCCGCTGCGCACGCAGATGCAGATCATCTTCCAGGACCCGTATTCCTCGCTCCCGCCCCGCAGTACGGTGGGCGGCATCCTCTCCGAGCCCGTCAAAGTCCACAAGATCGTCCCCAAGGACGAGACCAAAGATTACGTCATGAAGATCATGGAACAGTGCGGTCTGCGCGATTACTACTACGAGCGCTATCCGCATGAGTTCTCGGGCGGACAGCGGCAGCGTATCTGCATCGCAAGGGCTCTTTCCGTAAGGCCCAAACTCGTCGTCTGCGACGAGCCCGTCTCCGCGCTCGACGTCTCCATTCAGGCGCAGATCATCAACCTGTTGAAGCAGCTGCAAGCAGATTTAGGGCTTACATATCTCTTCATCTCGCACGATCTCTCCGTTGTCAAGCACATCTCGGATAAGATCGGCGTCATGTATCTCGGATCGATGGTGGAGTTCGGCAACAAGCAGGACATCTTCACCAACCCCATGCATCCGTACACGCAGGCGCTCTTCTCGGCGGTCCCCAATCCCAATCCCGACGTGAAGATGGACCGTATTGTTCTCAAAGGGGATATCCCTTCCCCCGCGAACCCTCCCAAGGGTTGCAAGTTCAATACCCGCTGCCCGCACGCAAAAGAGATCTGCAAGCACATTGCGCCCAAGTATAAGGAATACGAGCCCGGGCATTTCGTGGCTTGCCATTGCTATTCGCAGGAGGACTGATGAAGCGCAAGCAACCGTGCGACGAAATCGTAGCCCCTAAAGAGGAAAAAGTTCCTCAAAGCGAAGGGGAAACGCCTACGAAGGAAGAGGAAGTTCCTTCAAAGGAAGGGGAAACGCCTCAAAGCAAAGAGGAGCACAGCCCCAAGGAGCACAAGAAAGAGCAAAAGATCGTGTATATCGACGACGGGTCGCAGATCGCGGACATGAGCGCGACGCGCCGCTACGGCAATGTGCAGCGGCAAAAGTCCACCGCCCGCGAGAAGATAAAAACCTATTTCGCCGTCGTCAGGCGCATGCTCTTGCCCCTTCTTTGCACCCTCATCGCATTTACTTTGGTCTTCGTCATCCTGCTCGCCATTACGGGCTATTTCGGTTAAAGGCGGGCACGCTTAGTTTAAGGAGAAAACATGAAAAAGACACTCTTGCTTGGAATACTTGCCGCTACCTGTGCGCTCAGCCTCTCTGTGGGGCTTGCCGCATGCGGCGGCGAAGATGACGGGCAGATCGGCTTCGCCTATGAATACGATAGCGACCGCGGGGCATACGCCATCACGGGGTTTGTCAACCTTCCCACCGAAGAGGAGGAGAAACTTCATCCCGAAACGCCGCGTCCCGCCGAGATAGAAATTCCCGCAGAGCACAGCGGCAAGGCCACCTATATTGCCGACGGCGCGTTTGCGGGTTACGGCTTTTTGAAGAAGGTCACGCTCGATGCGGGCGTCAAATCCATCGGGGACAACGCCTTTGCAAACTGCACCGCGCTTGCCTCTTTCAACTTCCCCGCGGGGCTTGAAAGTGTCGGAAAGGGTGCATTTGCGAATTGCAGTAGCCTGACCACAGCGGTCATCTCGGAGGGCGTCACATCCATTGATGAGCAAGCGTTTGCGCATTGTAACAGCCTGACCAGAGTGTCCATTCCAGACGGTATCAGGTCCATCGCAGTAGGTACCTTTGTCGATTGCAGCAGCCTTGTCACCGTGAGAATCCCGGACAGCGTCCAGTCCATCGGAGATTATGCGTTTCAGAATTGCAGCAGCTTGACCAGTGTGATTATTCCGGACGGTGTCAAGTCCATCGGATATAGTACGTTCTACTGCTGTACCGATCTCGTCAGGGTGACCATCCCCGTCAGCGTCAGGTCCATCGTGGAGTGGGCGTTCTACGGATGTGACAGTCTGGCGCAGATATACTATTCCGGCACCAGAGAGCAGTTGGCCACCATCTCAGTCGGTGCCTGCAATGAACCTCTGCTGAATGCTCAGGTGATCTACACCAGTTCCATCCCGGACATTACGTACTATACGGTCAGCTTTATTGACCAGCAGACAGGCAAGCAGATCAGCACCCGCCAGGTCCAGAGCGGCAATACCGTCGGCAGTCTGCCTGCCGCCCCCACCCACTCCGGCTACACCTTCCAGGGCTGGTACGACAC
>CANQCA010000141.1 GCA_947589585.1 uncultured Clostridia bacterium | reverse complement strand
TCGTCGTAGCGCATCTTCTTTGCCTGACCCTTGCAAGCCATAACCATGGTGATAGCTGCGGTCAAAGTGGTCTTGCCGTGGTCAACGTGGCCGATGGTACCGATGTTGACATGGGGCTTGCTTCTGTCGAATTTTGCCTTTGCCATTATGAGTTTTCCTCCAAATAATTTTTTATTTTTTGATAACTTTTTCCGCCTTGGCTATTGGCGGAAGCGCAGCTATCTATCATTTCAGATATCAAGCTGGATCGCTTGTCAAACCCTATTATAGCCCATATGGAAATTTTTTGCAAGAAAAATACATGATTTTTTCTTAATTTTTTCCATGAAAGGCTTTGAAGAAGCCCTCAGTTTCTCGCATCGCGGTTCGTGATGATCTTTTCCGCGATGGAACGGGGTACCTCAAAGTAGTGATCGAACTGCATGCTGAACGTTCCCCTGCCCTGCGTCCTTGAGCGAAGCTCGGTCGCATAGCCGAACATCTCGGAGAGCGGGATCTCGGCGTCGATGACCTTCGCACCGCCCCGATCGTCCGTTCCGACGATGGTGCCGCGGCGGGAAGAAACGTTGCCCATGAGATCGCCGAAATAGTCCTCGGGGGTGATGATCTGCACCTTCATGATGGGTTCCAAAAGGACGGGCTGCGCCTTCTCCATACCATTTTTGAAGGCCATGGAGCCCGCGATCTTGAACGCCATTTCCGAAGAGTCGACCTCGTGGAAACTCCCGTCGTACACTTCGACCTTGAAATCGACGACTTCGTAGCCGGCGAGGAAGCCGTTTTTCGCCGCTTCCTGAATGCCTTTATCGATGGCGGGGATGAATTCCTTGGGAATGGAACCGCCCACCGTGAGGTCTTCGAAGGCATAGCCTGTGCCGGGCTCCTGCGGGATGAGGCGGATCTTGCAGTGGCCGTATTGGCCCTTGCCGCCCGACTGCCGCTTGTACATGCCCTCGGCTTCGACCTGCTTTCTGAACGTCTCGCGGTATGCGACCTGCGGGGCGCCGACGTTGGCTTCGACATGGAACTCGCGAAGGAGCCTGTCCACGATGATATCGAGGTGCAACTCGCCCATGCCGGCGATGATGGTCTGCCCCGTCTCCTTATCCGTATACGTCTTGAAGGTAGGGTCCTCCTCGGCGAGCTTGATAAGGGCGAGCGTCATCTTCTCCTGCCCCGCCTTGGTCTTGGGCTCCAGAGAGAGCTGGATGACGGGTTCGGGGAACTCCATCTTCTCTAGCACGATGGGATGCTTCTCGTCGCAGAGCGTATCGCCCGTCGTCGTATTCTTGAGCCCGACGATGGCGCAGATATCGCCCGAGTAGATCTCGGTGATATCCTTCCGCTCGTTTGCATGCATCTGTACGAGGCGCCCGACGCGCTCCTTCTTCTCCTTAGTGGAGTTGTAGACGTAGGAGCCCGCTTCGAGCACGCCCGAATAGCAACGGAAATAGGCGAGCGAACCCACGAAGGGATCGGTCGCGATCTTGAATGCAAGGCCCGCGAAGGGCTCTTCGTCCGAGGTCTTTCTCTCCTCTTCCTCGCCCGTGACGGGGTTGGTGCCCTTCACGTGGTCGACGTCGAGCGGGCTGGGGAGGAAGTGGATGACGGCGTCCAGAAGGAACTGCACGCCCTTGTTCTTATAGGAAGAGCCGCAGAGCATGGGTATAGCATCCATGCGCAGACAACGCTCGCGTAGCCCCGCGATGATATCCTCGGGGGAAAGATCCCCTTCCTCGAAGAATTTCTCCATGAGCGCGTCGTTGGCGGAGGCCGCCTCCTCGACGAGCTTTGCGTGATATTCTTCGGCGATGGCCTGCATATCGGCGGGGATGGGTTCCTTGCGGAAGTCCTTCCCGAGATCGTCGTAGTAGACCTCCGCCTCCATGCGGATGAGGTCGATGATGCCGCGGAAGGTATCTTCCTTGCCGATGGGCAGCTCGATGGGAACGGGGTTCGCGCCGAGCCGCTCGCGGATCATGCGCTCCACGCGGAAGAAATCCGCGCCGTTGATATCCATCTTATTGACGTACGCGATGCGCGGGACCTTATAGGTATCCGCCTGCCGCCAGACTGTCTCCGACTGCGGCTCCACGCCGCCCTTCGCACAGAAGGTGGCGACGGCGCCGTCGAGAACGCGCAGAGAGCGCTCCACCTCGACGGTAAAGTCGACGTGGCCGGGGGTATCGATGATATTAAAGCGATGTCCTTTCCAAATGCAGGTGGTGGCGGCGGACGTGATCGTGATGCCGCGCTCCTGCTCTTGGACCATCCAGTCCATGGTCGCCGCGCCCTCGTGGACTTCGCCGATCTTGTGCGTCTTGCCCGTATAGAACAGGATACGCTCCGTGGTCGTCGTCTTCCCGGCGTCGATATGCGCCATGATCCCGAAATTTCTTGTGTGGTTTAAGTCGTATTCTCTTGCCATTGATTGCCTCAAAAAACGAACGTCAGAAGCGGAAATGTGCGAATGCCTTGTTTGCCTCTGCCATTCTGTGCGTATCTTCTTTCTTCTTGACAGAACCGCCCGTGTTGTTGTAGGCGTCCATCAGTTCTGCGGCGAGTTTTTTATAGGTCTCGCGCTCGGAACGCTTTCTCGTGTTCAGAACGAGCCAGCGGATGGCGAGGGTCTGGCGGCGTT
>CANQCA010000140.1 GCA_947589585.1 uncultured Clostridia bacterium | reverse complement strand
CGCCTGATCGCGGCGACCATCTTGCCCTCGACATTGGTGCCGATGGGAAGGCCGAACGCCTCGCCCAGCGTCGCACGGACGGAGGGAGCGGTGAAGAAGACCACCTTCTTTGCGGGATCGTCGAGCGCGGCCTGCACCTTGGCCTCATCCGATTTGATGGTGAGCGCACCCACGGGGCAGGCGACGATGCACTGGCCGCAACCCACGCAGGAGCTCTCGGCAAGCGTCACGCCGCCTGCGCTTCCCACATGTACGTTGAAGCCTCTGCCGATGGGCCCGATCGCGCCGACATGCTGTTTCTTGCATGCCGCCACACAGCGCATGCAGTTGATGCACTTCTCGTTGTCCCGCACGACGGAGGGATTGCTGTCGTCGATGGCGAAGGGCGGATTTGCGCCTTCGAAGCGGTCCTCTTCCGCATTGTACTCGATGGAGAGGCGCTGCAGTTCGCAGTTGCCCGCACGCTCGCAGGAGAGGCATTTCTTCTTATGTTTGGAAAGGAGAAGCTCCAAGGTCACCTTTCTGCTCTGGCGGCATTTGGGGGTGTTGGTATGCACCTCCATGCCCTCGGCAACGGGATAGACGCAGGCTGCGACGAGACCGCGCGCACCCGTCGCTTCGACGAGGCACATACGGCAGGAGCCGACGCATGCCACGTTCTTCAGATAGCAGAGGGTGGGGATCTCGATATGCGCAAGACGCGCGGCTTCCAGAATGGTGGAGCCTTCGGGACAGGTTACGGGAATATTATTGATCTTGAGATTTACCATTATTTTCACCTCACTTTCTCTCGACTGCCTTGAACTTGCAGTTCTGGAGGCAGACGCCGCACTTGATGCACTTCGCGGGGTCGATTTCAAACGACGCGAGCTTGTGCCCGGGGGCAGTGTAGTCCGTCCGCGTGATGGCGGAAGCGGGGCAGTTGCGTGCGCACATGCCGCAGCCGATGCACTTTTCCTTATCGATCTGATAGGTGAGAAGCGCCTTGCAGACGCCCGCCGTGCAGTGGTGGTTGTAGATGTGATCCTCGTATTCGCTCCTGAACTTGGCGAGGGTGGAGAGGACGGGGTTGGGCGCGGACTGGCCGAGCGCGCAGAGGGAAGAGGACTTCATATGCTCGGAAATTTCCTGAATTTTGACGAGGTCTTCCTCGGTGCCCTTGCCCTCGGTGATCTTGGTGAGAAGCTCCAGAAGGCGCTTGGTGCCGATGCGGCAGGGATTGCACTTGCCGCAGCTCTCGTCCGCCGTGAATTCGAGATAGAACTTGGAGATATCCACCATGCAGGTGTCCTCGTCGAGGACGATGAGCCCGCCCGAGCCCATCATGGAGCCGATGGCGACGAGGTTATCGAAGTCGATGGGGGTATCGATGAGGTCCGCAGGGATGCAGCCGCCCGAGGGACCGCCCGTCTGCGCGGCCTTGAACTTCTTCCCGTTGGGGATGCCGCCGCCGATCTCCTCGACGATCTCGCGAAGCGTCGTACCCATGGGCACTTCCACGAGCCCGACGTTGGTGATCTTGCCGCCGAGCGCGAACACCTTCGTGCCCTTGGACTTCTCCGTACCGATGGAGGAGAACCACTTCGCACCCTTCACGATGATGGGGTTGATATTCGCCCATGTCTCGACGTTGTTGAGAATGGTGGGTTTGCCGAAGAGACCCTTGACGGCGGGGAAGGGGGGACGGGGACGGGGTTCGCCGCGGTGCCCCTCGATGGAAGTCATGAGCGCCGTCTCTTCGCCGCAGACGAATGCGCCCGCGCCGAGACGAAGGTCGATATCGAAGTCGAAGCCGAGCCCCAAGATGTTCTTGCCGAGGAGGCCATAGGCTCTCGCCTGCCCGATGGCGATCTTGAGACGTTCGACGGCGACGGGATACTCCGCACGCACATAGATATAGCCCTGGTGCGCGCCGATGGCATAGCCCGCGATGGTCATCGCCTCGAGCACGCAGTGGGGATCGCCTTCCAAAACGGAACGGTCCATGAACGCGCCGGGGTCGCCCTCGTCGGCATTGCAGCAGACGTATTTGATATCGCCCTCGGAGGCCTTTGCGAACATCCACTTTCTGCCCGTGGGGAAGCCCGCGCCGCCTCTGCCGCGAAGACCCGAATCGAGCACTTCCTTCACGACGTCGTCGGGCGTCATCGAGGTGAGCACCTTTTCGAGCGCCTGATAGTCGCCCGCGGCGATCGCCTCGTCGATATCCTCCGCCGCGATCACGCCGCAGTTTCTGAGCGCGATACGCATTTGCTTCTTATAGAAAGGAGTCTCCGCGAAGGGGATGATGGAGCCGTCCTCATGCACGGTGCCTTTGTAGAGAAGCTCCTTGACGACGGTGCCGCCCTTGACCAAATGCTTTTCGGCGACCGTCTTGGCATGCTCGGGGGTCATCTGCGCATAGAACGCACCCTCGGGATAGACGATCATGATGGGCCCCAAGGCGCACAGGCCGAAGCAGCCCGTCTTGACGAGGAGCACGTCGTCGATGCCGAGTTCTTTCAAAGAAGTCTCGAGTTGCTCAATGACTTTGAGGGAGTGCGAAGAGGTGCACCCCGTGCCGCCGCAGACGAGCACCTGATGGCGGTAGCCCGTATGCTTTGCCATCTCTTCCGCCTGTTCTTTCACGAGGCGGCGCACGTCGATGAGTTCTTTCTTACTTGCACGGATCTTATCGAGTTCTTGAACGGTCATGCGTTTTCTTCCTCCTTCTTGTAGGAATCGAGGATCCCCTTCACCTTGTCGGGGGTAAGCCTGCCATAGACCTCTTCGCCGATCATCATGACGGGCGCAAGGCCGCACGCGCCGACGCAGCGGCAGGTATCGATGGAAAAGAGCCCGTCCGCGGTGCATTCGCCGCTCTTGATGCCGAGTTCTTTCTCGATCTCGGCGAGGATCTTATCCGATCCCTTCACATAGCACGCCGTGCCAAGGCAGACGCTGATGCGGTGCTTCCCCTTGGGATTCAGGGAGAACTGCGAGTAGAACGTCACGACCCCGTACACTTCGGAAAGGGAGATGCCGAGCTCCTTTGCGATGACCGTCTGCACGGACATCGGGAGATACCCGTAGATCCCCTGCGCTTCCTGCAAAATGTGCATGAGGCATCCGGGCGTCGATTTCGACTCCGCGATCACCGCATGGAGTTTGGCTTGCTGTTCGGGTGTCCCGAGGGTGCAGCCCGCGCAGCTCGCTTCGCTTTGTTTCATAATAGATCCAACCTCCGTTGCTGATATTACTTCGTTTGAGGTGCTTTATACTTTCCGCACCAAGGGGCATTATATCATAAACAATTTTATTTATCAACTTAGAAATCGCGAAATGCCGAAATTTGACGAAATTTTTTTGTTTCCATGCGATCCATTTGCGGGAAGATGGTGAAAATTTTACCAAAGGCATTGACAAAGCCCCGCCCGCATGGTAAAATATTTTGCGGTTTTTTTGCGAATAGCAAAGATTCCGCGAGAATAATGGAGATATACGATGAAATTTAACAAAAACGAGTTCTTAAGAGACGTCGAGCGCATTCTGCACGCCGACTTTGAATGCGACCTTGAAACCGCGGGGAAGAAGGAGCTATATGGCGCCGTCTCCAAGGCGGTCATGCTCGAAGCATATCCCGATTGGGCGGCTTCCAAAAAAGCGGACAAGAAGCGTTGCGGCTACTTCTCCGCGGAGTTTTTGATGGGGCGCGCCATCTTCAACAACCTCATGAACCTCGGTATTCTGGAAGAGGTGAAGGGGGCGCTCGCATCCGTGGGCGAGGATCTTTCCCAGTTCGAAGAGGTGGAGGACGCCGCGCTC
>CANQCA010000139.1 GCA_947589585.1 uncultured Clostridia bacterium | reverse complement strand
CCCGAAGAGGGCAAGTGGGTGTGCGCAAAGCAGATCACGGACATCAACGGCTTTACCCACGGTGTGGGTTGGTGCGCCCCCCAGCAGGGCGCCTGCAAGCTCACCCTCAATGTGAAGGGCGGCGTCATCCAGGAGGCTCTCGTCGAGACGATCGGCTGTTCGGGCATGACGCACTCCGCTGCAATGGCGGCGGAAATTCTTCCCCACAAGACGATTTTGGAAGCCTTGAATACCGACCTTGTTTGCGACGCCATCAACACCGCCATGCGCGAGCTGTTCCTTCAGATCGTCTACGGCAGGACGCAGTCCGCGTTCTCGGACGACGGGCTCGTGATCGGCGCGGGGCTCGAGGACCTCGGCAAGGGGCTTCGCTCGCAGGTGGGTACTATGTATGGGACCGCGGCGAAGGGCGTGCGCTATCTCGAGATGGCAGAGGGGTATGTCACCCGTCTCGCACTCGATAAGGACAATCAAGTGATCGGCTACGAATTTGTCTCCCTCGGCAAGATGACCGACTTCATCAAGAAGGGCCTGACCCCCAACGAGGCTTGGGAGAAGGCGATGGGGCACTACGGCAGGTTCGCGGAAGATCAGGGTGCGGTCAAATACATCGACCCCCGCAAGGAATAAGGAGGTGCAAAATGGCTCTGTTTGAAGGATATGAGAGAAGGATCGACAAGATCAACGCGGTTTTGAAGGAATACGGCATTTCCTCCGTCGAGGAATGCAAGGATATCTGCCTTTCCAAGGGCGTAGATTGCGATAAGATCGTGCGCGGCACCCAGCCCATCTGCTTCGAGAATGCAGTCTGGGCTTACACCGTGGGCGCGGCGATCGCCATCAAGAAGGGCTGCAAGAAGGCGGCGGATGCGGCGGAAGCCATCGGCATCGGCCTGCAATCCTTCTGCATCCCCGGCTCCGTCGCCGAGAACAGGCAGGTGGGCAGGGGCCACGGGAACCTCGGCAAGATGCTCCTTTCCGAGGAGACGGAATGTTTCTGCTTCCTCGCGGGGCACGAGAGCTTCGCAGCCGCCGAGGGCGCCATCTCCATTGCGATGAATGCGAATAAGGTCCGCAAGAACCCGCTCCGCGTCATTCTGAACGGCCTCGGCAAGGATGCGGCGATGATCATCTCCCGCATCAACGGGTTCACCTATTGCGAGACGGTGTTCGACCCCTACACCGAGACGGTGAAGGTCACAAACCAGATCGCCTATTCCGACGGGCCGCGCTCCAAGGTCAAATGCTACGGCGCGGACAACGTTCCCGAAGGCGTCGCCATCATGAAGCTCGAGAAGGTGGGCGTCTCCATCACGGGCAATTCCACCAACCCCACGCGCTTCCAGCACCCCGTCGCAGGCACCTATAAGAAGTGGTGTGTGGAAAACGGCGTGAAGTACTTCTCCGTCGCATCCGGCGGCGGCACGGGCAGAACGCTCCACCCCGACAATATGGCGGCAGGCCCCTCGAGCTACGGCATGACGGATACGATGGGCAGAATGCACTCGGATGCGCAGTTTGCGGGCTCCTCGTCCGTTCCCGCGCATGTCGAGATGATGGGGCTCATCGGCATGGGCAACAACCCGATGGTCGGCGCGACCGTCGCCGTTGCCGTCGCCATACAGGAAGGCATGGCAAAGTAAGATAAGCGGGGGAGCGGGCAAGTTCGTCCGCTCCCTTTTCATTTTTTGGGGGATTTATGAAGAACATCTCGCGGGCGATGAGTTTTCTCGTCGTATTTCTCATCTATCTCGTTGCGGCGGGAATGGGCGTCGGGATCTACCTCGCGCTCCCGCTTCCCTTCTGGTTGAGCCTCTTGATCGCGGACATGGGTGCCACGGTTTTCGTCTTCGTGTTCAGTTTGATCTTCGAAAACGCCTCCGTGTACGACCCCTATTGGAGCGTCCAGCCCATCGTGATCGTGCTCGCCTTCGCCCTGCGCGAGGAGCCCCTCTCCGCCGTGCACATTCTGCCGCTTTTGGCAGTGCTTCTGTGGGGCGTCCGCCTTACGGCGAATTGGGCGTATACCTTCCGCGGGCTGGGCTTCCAGGATTGGCGGTACACGATGCTCAAGGAGAAGACGGGCAAGCTCTATCCCATCGTGAATTTCTTCGGCATCCATATGGTGCCCACCCTCGTCGTCTACGGCTGTGTGCTGCCCGTCGTCTTCACCTTTGAAGAAAACCCCGCGTTCAATGCGGGGAGCGCCGTCTTCTTCGCCCTCTCCATCTTCGCCGTCGTGTTGCAGGGGACGGCGGACTGCGAGATGCACGCCTTCAAAAGGAAGGGTACGGGCGGATTTATCAGGGACGGTGTGTGGAAATATTCGCGTCACCCCAACTATCTCGGCGAAATTTTAATGTGGTGGGGCGTTGCCCTTGCCGCCGTCTGTGTGTTGCCCGCACGTTGGTATCTCATCGCGGGCGCGCTTGCAAACACCTTGCTCTTCCTCTTTGCGAGCATTCCGCTCGCCGATAAGCATCAATCGCGCAAGCGGGGATTTGAAAAGTACAAGCAAAATACCCGCATGCTTCTGCCCATCTATAAGAAACAAAAATAGGAGACTCGAATGCGTCTTGTTGAACATCTGGTGGCGCGGACCCGCCCGCACGCCGCCCCGGAGAACATCGTCTTTTGGAAGGATTATCGCGTCACCGTGCTCGGTGAAAAGCTCTTCCGCCTCGAACAAAGCCCCTCGAAAAAATTCCGCGACGACGCCACACAGGTGGTGTGGTTCCGCGACATGCCCCCCACGAATTTCGTCACGGCGAACAAAGGAGAGGCGCTCATCCTCTCCACCTCCGCCTGCAAGCTCATCCTCCGCGAAAGGCGGGAGGACTGCAGCATGGAGCTCGGCGGCGAGGAAATAAAGCTCGACGGCGAGGGGAACCTTCTCGGCACCTGCCGCACGCTCGACGGCTGCGACGGCGACAGCTACGAATACAAGGGCGAGAAGATCAGGCTCGGCGCGGGCGTGTGTTCGCTCAGCGGGGTCGCTCTCTTCGACGATGCGGCCTCTCTGACCCTCGGCGAGGACGGCGAGGTGAAGGCGGAGCGCGGCGACGGGACGGACGAGTACATCTTCGCCTTCGGGCAGGATTACCGCGGCGCCGTGCGTGCCCTCTATATGCTCACGGGGAAGCCGCCCATGATCCCGCGCTATGCGCTCGGGAATTGGTGGAGCCGCTACTACGCCTATTCCGATCGGGAGTATCTCAAGCTTCTCAACCGGTTCGAGGCGCACCGCGTCCCGCTCTCCGTTGCCACGATCGATATGGATTGGCACTATTCCTATTCCGTCGAGGAGGACTGCGGGCTCAAGGCGACGGGGCGCAATACGAGCGTCTATGGCGTCACGCCCGATAACGTCGGATGGACGGGTTACACTTGGAACAAGAAGCTCTTCCCCGACCACGTCGCCTTCTTGAAGGAGCTTCAAAGAAGAGATCTCAAAGCCACCTTGAATCTGCACCCCTCGGGGGGCGTGCGTTGGTGGGAAGCGCAGTACGGGGAGATGTCGCGGGCGATGGGGCGAGACCCCGAGAAGTTTCTTCCCGTCGCGTTCGATTTCTCCGATCCCGCCTTCATCAACAACTACTTCGCCATTCTGCACAGGCCCTACGAACGGGACGGCGTGGAATTCTGGTGGATCGACTGGCAGCAGGGGACGCAGTCCGCGATCGAGGGGCTCGATCCTCTGTGGGCGCTCAACCACTATCACTATCTCGATGCGGCGGAGAGCCACGCAGTTCCCTTGATCTTGTCGCGCTATGCGGGGATCGGCTCGCACCGCTATCCCGTCGGCTTCTCGGGCGATACCTTCATCACATGGAAGACGCTCGGCTATCTGCCCTACTTCACCGCGACCGCTTCCAACATCGGCTATACGTGGTGGAGCCACGACATCGGCGGCCATCAGCAGGGGGAAACGGACGGCGAGCTGTACGTCCGCTTCATTCAGTTCGGCGTGTTCAGCCCCGTCTGCCGCCTGCACAGCACCTATGCGGAGACGCTCACGAAGGAGCCCTTCGCCTATGCAAACGGTGCGGGGGAGATCGCCGCGAGCTTTTTGCGCCTGAGGCACAAGCTCGTTCCCTATCTCTACACGGCTGCTCACCGCACGCACGAAGAGGGCATCGCGCTCATCGAACCGCTCTACTACCGCAGCCGCGAGGAAGAGGCCTACCGCTATACGGATGAGTATTTCTTCGGGAGCGAGCTCCTTGTCGCGCCCGTCACGGAAAAACGCCGCCGCGACGGCTATGCCCGCGTGAAGGTGTGGATGCCCGAGGGCGTTTGGACGGATATCTTCACGGGCGAACGTTTCGAAGCGGGCGCGGGCGGACGCAAGAGAACGCTCCTTCGCACCCTCGACGAGATGCCCGTCTTCGCCAAGGCAGGCGCCGTTTTGCCCCTTTCCTCAGACGGGACGAACGGCACGAAGAACCCCGAAAAGCTCGAGGTGCGCATCTATCGCGGGAACGGGCATTACACGCTCTTTGAGGATACCATGTCCGAGGGCGGCGCTTCTGAGTTTTATACCGACTTCGACATGGTGGGGGGAGAAGGCGTGCAGACGCTCAAGATCTCCTCGCGCGGCAATGCGGCCGCCGTGCCGGGATCGAGGCACCTTCTCATCCGCTTTGCCGATATCCCCGAGGGCGACGTCGCGCTCTTTATCGACGGCGAAAAGCAGGATGCGGAGCCTCTCCTTTCAGATGAGCTCGCCGTGGAATTTGCCTTCGAGCCGGGCAGGGAATACACCCTCGAGGCAAAGTTCGCCCCCGCGAGCGCCGTGCAGCTTCTCATCCGCTCCGCCCACCGCATTCTCACGCGCGCGGAGTGCAATAATGAGAGGAAGGAGGCGGTTTGGCAGGCGCTGCGCCTTTCCGGGAGCGTCGCGGAATATGCATCCGCCGTGCGCCTCTCCATGCTCCCCGCCGAGGTGAAGGATCGCCTTCTGGAAGCGGTTCCCAAGCGGCAAAAAAAGCCTAAGGCCGAGACAAAGCCCAAGGCCAAAGAGAAGGCTGCGCCGAAGACCAAAGAACGCTCCAAAGCCAAACCGAAAGCCAAACCGAAGACGAGATCCAAGGAAAAACAGAAGGCCGCGCCAAAGGTCAAAGAATAAGAAGAAAGAAACGCCGCCGCATGCAGGAAGCATGCGGCGGCGAACTATCTATCGCGGACATGGATGGCACATTTTCGCTCTAAATGAGCATCGTGAGCGAAAGGCCGCCGAGGGCTGCGGCGAGCGTCGGGACGGAGACGAGAAGCCCGTAGAGGACGAATTTCCCGTAGCCGTACTTCACATGGTGGCGGGAGAGGATGGAGCTCCACATCAGCCCCGCGAGCGCGCCAACGGGCGTGAGCAGCGCCCCCAGATTGGAACCGACGACGGTCGCAAAGACGGCGGCAAGCGAGCCCGTTCCCTCCAGAACGGAGGAGAAGAACACGCTCATCGGGATATTGTTCACGAGATTGGAGGTGATGAAGGAGGCGGCGCCGTATTTTAGAACGGGCAAGCCTTCGCCCATGAGCGAAGCGATCGCATCCGTCACGCCGCCCGTATCGAGGGCGACCACCATCACGAACATGGAGAGGACGAAGGGAATGAGCTCGTAGGGTGCACGCTTCAGGCAGCCGAGAAGCGCCCGCGGCCTTTCCTTTTTTATAATAGAATGGGTCAAGGTGAAGAGGAAGAGGCTCCCCACGGCGCAAAGGGCGACGATCCACATCGGGAGCCCGAAGTAAGGCCCCACGGCGAGAAGGAGGGTGCAGACGATAAGGTGCGCGATCCCCACAAAGAGCTGGACCTTATCGGGCATCTCCACGACCTCTTCGCACGGCTCGATGGGGGCGGAGAGCTTTTTCCGGAACAGAAGCCACAAAACGAGCAGGGCGACGCTTCCCGCCAAGGCGGTGGGAAGGAGCATTTCTTCCAGATAGGAGATAAAGTCCACGCCGAACGCGCTCGAGAGGTAGATATTCGTCGGATTGCCGATGATGAGCGCCATGCTCCACGTGTTGGCGGCGGTGAACTCGGCCACGAGATAGGGGATGGGGTCGATCTTCGCATGCTTGGAAAAATAGCATATGAAGGGGGTGAAGGAGAGGATGATGATGTCGTTCGAGGTGAAGACCGTCAGAAGGGAGACGGTGATATATAAAAGGAAAAAGAGTTTCTTTTGGCTCGAACCCGATTTGCGCAGGGCGACGTTCGCAAAATAGTGGAAGAAGCCGAGTTCGTCCAAAAAGACGGAAAGCACCGTCATCGAGAGGAAGAGGGCGAGAATTTTGAGGGGATTCACCGCCGTATCCGCGATGAGCGCTTCGCCCACGGCTTTGGGGCTCACGAGGCCCGCGGCAAGCAGAACTGCCGCGCCGATGAGGGCGACGACCCAATAGGTGGAGACGGCGATCTTCCCCAATCTGATTTTGGGCAGAAGCAGCACGGCAAGGATCATGCAGAGGCATGTCGAGACGGCAAGGATGAGTGTGACGGTCATATACGCTTCCGGAATTACAATTTTCGCAACGGCGATTATTGTAGCACGCAAAAAAAGGGTTGTCAAACAAATGCAGGCAAAAAGCAGGTGCAGAAA
>CANQCA010000138.1 GCA_947589585.1 uncultured Clostridia bacterium | reverse complement strand
TCCTATCCCTATGTGTTCAGAATAGGATAACGCAACATTACTTGCGCTGAGTTCCCTCATTCGGATATCCGCGGATCTCTGGATGTTTGCTCCTTCCCGCGGCTTTTCGCAGCTTGCCACGTCCTTCTTCGGCGCCATATACCAAGGCATCCTCCGTGAGCCCTTCGTAGCTTGATCTTTCTCTACTCGTCTCTCGTTACAAAAAATTCTATGACTCTACGCTCGACTAATATCCTTCACAAAAAATTTCCCGGCCATTTTTCATAGCCTACCTCTTGCAAATTCGTATTAACCTTTCATTTCGTCTGCATGTTTCCATGCTCTCAAAAGAATTCTGATTGCCTTACGTACTTTTCGTTTCATATCCCCCTCCCCCCCTTACAGAAGAAAGAAGATACTACTCCGTACTTGCTATGCAGTTGTCAATTTGCGATTTCCCCCCGGCTTCAGCCGCTGGGTGCTTTCTTCGCTTCCGTGCGAAAAAGCAAGCTATCCTTTAAGACAGCTTATTTATGATATCACGGTAAAATTGTTTCGTCAAGCGATTTTCAAAGGGATTTTTACTTTTTTTAAGGAATTTATGGAAATTTTCTTCTTTCCTTATATTTATTACGCGCGGGCGTGGATGTGGACTGCGTATCAGGGGATGCACTCACCTTCGGCTACTTCGTCGCTACGCTCCTCGTAGCGACCTTGGATAATCAATAGAGGCCGCGGTCGGGGCGGTATGACGCGTTTGACAAGTTCTTCGAAGCAAAAACCGCATTGTTTGCATTGGTAAGATAAAATGGGGATATCGGCACTTTTTTCTCTCTATTATAAAGGGAATTCCCGAAAATGCAAGCTCTGCAACGGAGTTTTTCAAGAAACCTGCAGCATGGGACAAGGACGGAACAAAAGCCGTGCGTCCCCGATGAGAACGTATTGCAAATTATTTGCATTCGGGGGCGGGATTGTGCTATAATTTTTCCCAAAGGACAGAACGATGCAAAAACAAATGACGCACATCCAAAATAAGCGCTTCGGCGAAGAGCGCGCCCTCTACATGCTTGAAAACGCTGCCGTGGAGAACTGCAGCTTTGCGGGGGAAGAGGACGGCGAATCCGCACTCAAGGAATGCAAACACTTATCATTGAAGGATAGCCTCTTTGATCTGCGATATCCCCTCTGGCACGGGAGGGGCCTCGCCTTGGAAGGCTGCACGCTCACCCGAAATTGCCGCGCAGCCCTCTGGTACAGCCGGAACATCTCCATAGCGCGCAGCAAGCTCGAAGGAATCAAGGCGCTTCGGGAGTGCCGGGATGCCTGCATCGAAGACAGCGGGATCGTCTCCCCCGAATTCGGCTGGCGGTGCAAAAATGTTGCCCTGAAAAATTGCAGCCTCACCTCGGAATATGCCTTCTTCGAAAGCAGTGCGCTCTCCTTCGACCGCCTCATCTTCGAAGGCAAGTATGCCTTCCAATACACGAAAAATGTTGCGATGAAGGGCAGCATTTTGAAGACGAAGGACGCCTTTTGGCACGCAAAGAATGTTATCGTGGAAGACAGCGTGCTCGCGGGGGAATATCTCGGCTGGTACTCGGACGGGCTCACCCTCGTCCGCTGCACGATCTCGGGGACACAGCCCCTTTGCTATTGTAAAAATTTGCGGCTTATAGACTGCACGATGGAAGGGTGCGACCTCGCCTTCGAATACAGCGATGCGGAGGCGGATATTTCGGGGAGCATTCTCTCCGTCAAAAACCCCCGAAGCGGCCGCATCACGGCGGATGAGATCGGCGAGATCATCCTTTCAGACAGCAAATATGAGACGAAGGCTAAGATCGAGGTCCGCGGGAACGGCGGTCCGGCCTGACATCATGCCATGAAAAAACGCGGAGTGCGATATTTGCACTCCGTGTTTTTATTTGTCACGCTGAGCGATATCAACGGGCGTCGCACCCCCGCTTATCAATGGCAGCCCGGACAGGTAGCGCAGTTGCCGCTGCATTTTTTGGGCGGTTTGCCCGTCTGCGAGTACATACAGCCCGACCATGTCCGCTCGGAAATGGCGCCGCACTTCGGACATGGCACCTCTTCATCGTATCGCTTGACGAGTTCTTCGAACGAAAAGCCGCACTGTTTGCATTGGTAAGAAAAAACGGGCATGAAAGCGTTCCCCCTTCTATCATGCCCATTATAAGCCTTTCCGCCCAAAAAGGCAAGCATTATCGATCTGTATGAAAGCTTTGCCGCCCATCCCCTTCAAAGACTGTTCAAAAAGGCATTGAGCAGTCTCTTTTGCTCGGGCGTGAGGTAGGCGACACGCTCGACGTCCTCCTTAGTCTCCGAAAAGAACTCCGAGAGGGTGATCCCGAGCCCCCAACAGATATACCCGAGATACTCCACGGTGGGGCATTTGAGCCCCTCTTCGATTTGGTAGACGTAGGTGGGCGAGATGCCCGCCGCCAATGCCAAAGCATTCTTCGTCATATTCTTTTTCTCGCGAAAATATTTTACGCGCTTCCCCACTTCCTCCGCCGTCATATCCTACTCCTTATCTACTATCGTCTTTATTCTAACCCCCCATTTGCAAAAATATTAAAACTATCGTATTGACATAGGTAAACTATCGTGTTATAATTTATGCACTATTGTTTGGACGGTGACTAATGAAGAAATTCCTCATCCTGACGGTCACGGCGGGACAGGCGCACAACGCCTGTGCTGCGGCGATGGCACGGCGGTTGGAAGAGAGCGGAGCGTCGCAGGTGGAGATCGTCGATCTGTTCGGGTGTTTTTCGCCCAAACGCGTTGCATGGCTCTCGGACCGCGGGTACAGCCTTGTCGTAGAAAAACTTCTGCCGCTCTATAATCTTTTTTATGAACATTACAAGCATCTCGATCCCGCAAAGCGGTATTCGAATGCGACACAGCACGTTTGTCTCTCCGCGCTCGGCGGACTCATGCGGAAGATGCTTGAATTTCAGCCGGACGCCGTATTTTGCACCCATTATAACTGTGCCGTCGCACTCTGCGATCTCAAGCTCGTATTTCCGCTTCCCTGCAAGATCTTTGCGACCTGCCTCGATTACACCCTCTCCCCTTTCTGGGAGTCGGCGGTGGGGATCGACCTTCTCTTTGTCCCGCACGAGGACATGGTCTTCGACTGTCTGGACAAGGGATACACGCTCAAACAGCTTGCACCCGTCGGCTATCCCGTGAGGATACACCCGATCGAACACGCAAAAAAACAGCAGGATGCGCCCTTTTGCGTGCTTCTTTCGTTCGGAGGAGGAAATTGGAAGGGCATCGGGAAGCTCTTTTCCATGACGCTCGCCGCACTCGGAAAAAGACGTGCGGACGTCATCGTGATCAACGGAAAGAATGAAAAAAGTTTCCGCCGCATCGCCAAGAAAAAGTATCCCGAAAATATCAACGTCACCAATCTCGCATACACCGACAACATTTCCGCCCTCTATGCCCGTGCGGATGTGGCGATCGGGAAATGCGGCGGGGCGAGCGCCGCAGAGCTTGCCGCCGCGGGCGTGCCGATGCTTATATATGAAAGGATCCCCGCACAGGAGAAGTACAATTTACAATTCTTCAAGCGCAACAATGCCGCGTTCTCCTTCCGCAACCGCCATGAGCTCAACAAGCGCCTGAGCCTGCTCTATGATTCGCCCGAAACGCGGGAAATGCTCTCTTCGAATGCCGGACGCATCGTAAAAAACGGATGGGAGAAGGCCGCTTCGTCGATCTATGAAAGTCCCGGGGCCGATTGGAAGCCCCTTCTTTCAAACGCATGCTCCCCCGAAGAGATCCGAAAGCTGTGCAGAAACGCTCTGAAAAAAGCAGATAAACAAGAGAGGCTCCACCGCAAATACCCCTTTCTGAAAGACGAGCATACGGAATGGGAGCTTTGAAGAGCGCACCGACAACGAAAAAACGGCGGAACCCCGCCGTTTTTTTATAGTATCTTTTTGTTTTCAGATAATACAGCGGCCTTCGAGGAAGGATGCGAACAGGTCCTCGATGCCGCCGCTGCGGCGTTCGAAGCAGGCGACAAGGTCCTCCGCCGAGGCGATCTTCCCGCAATATTCCTTAAAATAATCTTTGAGTGCGCCGAGGAATTTTCTCTCCCCCATCACCTCGCGGATGCGGTCGAAGAGGATGAGCCCCTTGTCGTAGGCGATGCTGCGGTACTCGTAGTCCCCCGAATAGGCGGTGAGCGGACGGATCATCGTGGTATCCGCCTCCTTATGCACCTGTGAATGGACGGAGAAGAAGGCACGGTAGGCCTGTTCGGAAGCCGTGACAAGGTCGCGGTAGCTCGACCCGTAGTCGGGATATGCATCCAAAAAGAGGGCGGAGGAGAGCTCGGCGAGCCCTTCATCCTGCCACGCGCTGTTGTATTGGTCGCTCCCCACCATCGCATACCACCATTGGTGCGCAGTCTCGTGGGCGACGACGGCGGGGAGCTCTTCCTCGCGAAGATCCGAAGAGATCATGGAGAGGGCGGGAAACTCCATGCCGCCGTATGCGAACCCCGTCATGACCACCGTATAGCGGGGATAGATATCTTCGCCGAAGGTGTCCCCGAAGAAGGCAAGGCTCTCCGCGGCAAGCTTCAGGGTTCGTGCGGGGTCTTTGTCGGCGGCAGGATAGTAGTAGAAAACCTCCTTCTCCCCCGCCGTATCCTGTACACACTCGAAGCCTTCGCCGAACACGAAGGCGACTTCTCTGACCCCCTCTTCGCAGACATGGTATGCCTTGACGCCGCCTGAAGGCGCATTCTCCTTGACCTCCTCCGCCGCAAAGCCCGAGACAAGTGTATAGCTTTCCGGAAGGGTCAGGGTCACGTCGAAGTCGGCGATCTCGCTCACGAAGGGGTCCCCGTTGGAGGAGTAGACATGCTCGGCGAACTGACCGCTCTCCACGGCGCAGAGGACGGGATAGAAGCCCGAGAGGTTGACGCCGCACTCCGAGACGCCGAGACGGTGGTTGATCTCGGCAAGTTTTACTTCGAACCGAAAGGAAAGCTCGACGCTCTCTCCCGCATCCAGCGTTTCTTTGAGCTTGACGGTGAGGATATTTTCGTCCTCGCCGCCGACGGAAAAGCTCTCCGCGCCCTCGACGGCCGAGACGTCGATCCCGCCGTAGCTCTTCCCGTTATAATAGGCCGCGTTCTCGAAGATCTTGGAGACGGGCGCATATTTCGCCCCCTCGCGGAAGGCATTGGGCCAGAGCTGAAATTTGAGCTCATCCGTGGACATGGGTAGGGGATTTTTGATCTCCGCCTCCATTTCCGCCGTGAGAGTTTTATCCTCGGCGCGATAGGCGGCCCGGATCGTGTAGAGATCTCTTCCGCTTCCCCCCTTCCCGCAGGCGGCAAGCCCCGCCGTACAAAACAAGGCGAGCGTCCCCGCCGCCACGCAACATGCGATCCTCTTCATCGTCCCCTCCTCTTATTCAGAGGTATTCTATGAAGCCTCGCCCCCGTTTAGAACGAAAAAGCAGCCTGCGACGAAAACGCAGACTGCTTTTTTTTTTTGGGGGGGGGGGGGAGTGTTACTTCTCTGTGAGAACGAGTTCGACGTAGTCGGCGGGGTCGACGGGCTTGCCGCTCAGATACATCTCGAGATGCAGATGTTCACCCGAGAAGGCCTCCGTGCCGTACGCATCGGCCACTTCAGCGATCTTCTGGCCCTTTGTGACCTTTTCGCCCACGCCGAGGCCCGCTACAGGCTCGACAAAGCGATATTGCGTGGTGAGACCGTCGCCGTGATCGATGACGATGAGATTGCCCGTCTCTTCGGCATAGCTCACTTCCTTCACCGTGCCGTCCGCCATTGCCACGACCTCGCTCCCCTTGGGGGTCTTGAAGTCGATCGCCTTGTGGCGGTACCACCAGCCCACCGTCTCGTTATGGAAGATCTCGGCATAGGCCATCTCGTACGAATTCGAGGAGACGGGGGAGACAAACTTCACCCCATCCTCGCCGCTCGAGGGCTTGTTGGGATCGTCCTTATCACCCGGTTTTGCGGGATCGTCCTTATCGCCCGGTTTTGAGGGGTCGTCCGGCTCGACGATGGGCGGCGTATCGAGGGCGGGTTCGCTGCTCCTCGTCACAAAGTACACCGTAAGTACCGTCGCCGTGATGATGAGCACCGCTGAGACCGCCAGGATCACATAGTAGATAATACTTTTTTTGCTTTTGGTTTTTTCTTCTTTCATACCATCCTCCGAATTTTTTGTATGTAGATGATGAACCTTGCGCAAAAGTTTTATACGCCTTTTTCAAAATCCGCCGAAGATAAGGGGCGTACCCGCTGCCGTCTGCCCGTGCCCCACTGCGATGTGCAAATTCACCCTTCCCTCGGAAAGCTCCACCCCGCCCCCGAGATCGGGGGAGAAGAGATAGTAGGATGTGACGCCCGCGCACGTCTCCGTAAATATAAGCTCGGCATGGAATTTTTCTCTTATCTCTTCGAAGCGGTCCCCCTCATAGCGCACGCTCTCTCCCTTCACCCCGCCATGCAAGAATTTTTCGAGGGCGGGATCGCTTGTGAGAAGCACTTGCGCGGAAGATGAGCTGCCGAGGTAGAGCTCGTAGGCATCCCCCTTTTCGAACACAGGCAGACGGCGGAGCGCATAGCACAGGGCGGAAAGGAAGAGCGCACACGCGAATATCCCCATCGTCTTGATCGCAAACATCGCCCTGCGCATAAAAAATCCTCCCGAAATTTCGGAAGGATTATGGACGCGAAAAAAAAGTTTTATACGCTGCGATGGGGCAAATTATTTTTCCCAGCGGAGAGGTTCGCCGCCGAGAATGTGGATGTGCAGATGGGGAACGGACTGCCCCGCGGCTTCCCCCTGATTGATGACGAGACGGTACCCCTCTTCCAGCCCCCATAAAGGCGCAAGCGCACCGATCTTTTTGAGGGCGCTCCCGAGGAGCAGCGTGCGTTGCTCGTTGAGCTCTGCGACCGTCTTGAAATGTTCTTTGGGAATGCACAGAAGGTGGATCTTCGTGAGCGGGTTGATATCCTTGAACACCAGAATCTCATCGTCTTCGTACACCTTCGCCGAGGGGATCTCCCCCCTTGCGATCTTGCAGAAAATGCAGTCTTCCATAATTTATATCTCCTTTACGATCTCGGCGATCGCGCCGCCTTTTATGGTTTTTGTGAGCTTGACCTCGTACATGGTACCCTCGTTTGCGCTCTCACAGTAGACGCGGATATAATTTTCGGTGTAGCCGCCGTCCTCCTCGAAAAGCGCCGTAAGCGTTCTTCCCACAAAGCGGGAAATATATCTTTGCTCCGCCGCATCGGCGGAATTCAGCATGCGCGCCATGCGCTCCTTTTTGACGGCTGCGGAAAGATCATGAAGTTTTGCGGCGTTTGTCCCCTTTCGCATGGAGAAGGGGAAGGCGTGCACGTGCGCAAAGCCCGCCTCTTCCACGATGGAGAGAGAATCTTCAAAATCCTCCTCCTCTTCGGTGGGGAAGCCCACGATGATGTCCGTCGTGATCGCAGCGTCGGGGAAGGCGGCGTAAATTTTTTGGCAGGCGGAGAGGTATTCCTCGCGGGTGTAGCGGCGGTTCATCGCCCTGAGAACGCGCGTGGAGCCGCTCTGCAGGGAGAGGTGGAAGTGCGGCGCGACGTTTCCTGCCGCACGCATCTTCTCCAAAAAGTCATCTGTGATCGCGCTCACCTCGAGGGAACCGAGGCGGATGCGGGCGGGAATATCCTTTAAGGCATATAAAAGGTCGCCAAGGTCGTTTTCCCCGTCACGGTATGAGGATAGGTCGATGCCCGTGAGCACGATCTCGCGGCAGTCGCTCCCCTTCGCCTCCTCCAGGATGCTCTCGAGGCTGCGCGAGCGCGACCTTCCCCGCAGGTACGGAATGAGGCAGTAGGAGCAGAAGCGGTTGCATCCGTCCTGCACGCGAAGGTTCATGCGCGTCTTTGTGCGCTTGGGGGCGGGAAGTTCGCAAAAAGCTGTCTCTGCGCCGAAATTGCCCGCCGATTCCCCCATTTCTCCGTCGAGAAAGGCAAGCACGCCGTCCTTGTGCATCGCGCCCGCGACGTAGACGACGCCCTGCTTCTCGGAAAAAGCCTCGGGGAAGTTCTGCGAAGCGCACCCGAAGACGATGACCTTCGCCGCAGGGTTGAACTTGCGCATGCGGGCGACTGCCTGGCGGGATTTGCGCTCCGCCTCCGCCGTCACCGCGCAGGTGTTGAGCAGGTAGAGATCCGCATAGCCGAGCCCCTCCGTCACCTCATAGCCCCGCTCCTCGAGTCCGCGCATGAGGGAAGCGCTCTCCGCCTCGTTCTGTTTGCACCCGAGGGTGAACACGCACGCCTTCATCCGAGTTCCCCCATGTGGAAGGCGATCACGGAAAGGCAGGCGATCGCAGCCGTCTCCGCGCGCAAAATGCGCTTCCCGAGCGTGATGCCCTTGAACCCCGCCGCCTGTGCCCGCTGAAATTCCTCTTCCGTGAAGCCGCCTTCGCTGCCCACCATGACCGCGCACGAGCCCTCGATCACGGACATGGTGCCCTCGTTTTCCGTCAGGAACTCACATGCAAAGAGTTTTGTATCGTAGCTTTTCGCCGCCTCGAGCGCGGATGAAAAGTCCTCGCAGTACTCCACGGGCGGGCAGGTCGTGCGCAGGCATTGCTTGGCCGCCTCGCGGGAGACCCTGTTTAGCCTTTCCAATTTATTTTCGTTCATATACGCCGAGCAGTAGCGGGAGGAAAAGACGACGATGCGGCTCGCGCCGAGCTCCACCGCCTTCTGCACGACGAGCTCCGTCTTATCCCCCTTGAGCGCCCCGATGAGGATGCAATACGCGCGCTTCGGCTCGCGGTCGGAGACGCGCTCCCCCGTCACGTGCAGAAGAAGGCTGCCCTTTTCCACCCGTTCGACGATGGCGCTGTGCTCCTTTCCGCTACCGTCGAGGAGGATCACTTCGTCGCCTACATCAAGGCGCAAGACGCTCTTTGCGTGGCGGTATTCCTCCCCCGTGAGCGTG
>CANQCA010000137.1 GCA_947589585.1 uncultured Clostridia bacterium | reverse complement strand
GTCCTTGCTGTCGAGGGTGAAGGGGTTCTCTCCCTTTTCGGCAAGCTCGGGGTTGTAGCGGTAGAGCTGCCAATAGCCGCAATCCACTGCATTCTTCTCTTCGGACTGCGATTTCGTCATGTTGATGCCGTGGTTGATGCAAGGCGCATAGCAGATGATAAGCGAGGGTCCGTGGTAAGCCTCAGCCTCTTTCAAAGCCTTGACGAGCTGCGTCTTGTCCGCGCCCATCGCGCACTGTGCGACGTACACATAGCCATAGGAAGCGGCGATCATGCCGAGGTCCTTCTTCTTGACGCGCTTGCCCGCGGAAGCGAACTTCGCGACTGCGCCGATGGGGGTGGACTTGGATGCCTGCCCGCCCGTGTTGGAGTAGACCTCGGTATCGAGGACGAGCACGTTCACGTCTTCGCCGGAAGCGAGCACGTGGTCGAGCCCGCCGTAGCCGATATCATACGCCCAGCCGTCGCCGCCGATGATCCAGAAGGACTTCTTCACGAGGCAATCTTTGTCGGCAAGGATCGCATCAACGAGTTCGAGCTCTTCGCCCTCGCAGTCTTTGCGGCAGTTTTCAAGGTCGGCAACGAGCGCCGCGGAAGAGGCTTTGCTCCCTTCTGCATCGTCGCAGGTATCCAGCCAATTCTGCAAGATCTTCTGGCATTCGGGGTATTCCTTCCACATATCGGCGAGCTTTGTCACCTTCTCGGCAAGGGCAGCCCTGCGTGCCTTGTAGGCGAGGTGCATGCCGTAGCCGAATTCGGCGTTGTCCTCGAAGAGGGAGTTCGCCCATGCGGGACCGTGGCCCTGCTTGTTCTTTGTGTAGGGGCAGGTGGGGGAGGAACCGCCGTAGATGGAGGAGCAGCCCGTTGCATTCGCGACGATCATTCTGTCGCCGAAGAGCTGGGTGACCACCTTCACGTAAGGCGTCTCGCCGCAGCCTGCGCATGCGCCCGAGAACTCAAAGAGGGAAGGGGTGAACTGCGATCTCTTCACGTCCGCCATCTTCACATTCGTAAGGTCGGCTTCGGGAAGATCCACAGCATACTCCCAATTCTTCGCCTCGACTTCTTCGAGTTCGGCGAAAGGCACCATGACGAGGGCCTTGTTGCCCTTCATGCCGGGGCACTGGTCGGCGCACACGCCGCAACCCATGCAGTCGAGCGGGGAGACCTGCATTCTGAACTCATAGCCGGGGATGCCCGTCGCAGGCTTCGTATCGAAGGCCTCGGGCTTTGCTTCGCCCGTCTTGACGAGGGCGGGACGGATGCACGCGTGCGGGCAGACGAAGGAGCAGAAGTTGCACTGGATGCAGTTCTCCTTCACCCACTTGGGGACCATGACGGCGACGCCGCGCTTCTCGAACTTGGTCGTGCCCGTGGGAACGGTGCCGTCGGGGTTGAATGCCGAGGAGGGGAGCTTGTCGCCCTCGAGGGCAAGGATGGGAGCCACGACGGAGCGGAAGTATTCGTTATCCGCGAGCTTCACCATCTCCGCGCCCTCCGTGGTCGTCGCCCACGAAGCGGGGATGTCGATCTTCACGAGGTGTTCCTTTGCGGAATCGATCGCATTGTAGTTCATCTGAACGACGGCGTCGCCCTTTCTCGCAAAGGACTTATATGCCATCTTCTTCATGAAGTCTACGGCATTCTCATACGGCATGATCTGTTCGTTGATGAGGAAGAATGCCGATTGCAAAATGGTGTTCGTCCTGCCGCCGAGGCCGAGGCCGCGCGCGATGGAGATGGCGTCGATGACGTAGAGCTTGGCATGCTTCTTTGCGAGCAGGTTTTTCATCTTGGCGGGAAGGTTCTTCTCGAGCTCTTCCACCGTCGTCCAAGGGGCGTTGAGAAGGAAGCTGCCGCCCTCTTTGAGATCGGAAGCCATGTCGTAGCGGATGACGTAGGAGGGATTGTGGCAGGCGATGAAGTCTGCCGCGTCGATGAGGTATTCGCTCTGGATGGGCGTCTTGCCGAAGCGCAGGTGCGAGACGGTGATGCCGCCCGACTTCTTACTGTCGTAGAAGAAGTACGCCTGTGCATACATATCGGTGTGGTCGCCGATGATCTTGATGGAGTTCTTGTTCGCGCCGACCGTGCCGTCCGAGCCGAGGCCGTAGAACTTGCAGGAGGTAGAGCCTGCGGGCGCGGCGTCGAATTTCTCGGAGAAGTCGAGCGAGCTGTTCGTCACATCCTCGTGGATACCGATGGTGAAGTGGTTCTTCGGCTCTTTTTGTTCGAGGTTCTTATAGACGGCGAGCACCATCGAGGGGTTGAACTCCTTGGAGCCGAGCCCGTATCTGCCGCCGACGACCTTGATGCCGCCCACGCCCTTTTCGAGGAGCGCGGTGCACACGTCGAGGTAGAGGGGTTCGCCGAGGGAACCGGGTTCCTTCGTCCTGTCGAGCACGGCGATCTTCTTTGCCGTCTTGGGAAGGGCGGCGACGAAGGCGTCCGCAACGAAGGGGCGATAGAGACGGACCTTCACAAGGCCGTACTTCTTGCCCTGCGCGTTGAGCTTATTGATGGACTCTTCCACCGTCTCTGCGCCCGAACCCATGATGACGACGACTTCTTCCGCATCGGGTGCGCCGACGTAGT
>CANQCA010000136.1 GCA_947589585.1 uncultured Clostridia bacterium | reverse complement strand
TACCTTCTGGCTCCAAGGGGAGGATATCCTGCTCCTCGATGATGGAGAGAACACCTATGCGCTCTTCAGAAACACTTGGGAGGATGACCTCGAAAGCTCGGCAGCGGTCCCTTCCGCGATCGCGACGGGAGAGTGGACGGGCGCGAACGGCGAAAAATTGAATATCTCAACGCCTTCCGATAGCGACACGGGGCACGAGGCGTTTATCACCGTGAGAGACAAAAATCTCTTCGACGATCCGTTCTGGCTGTTCACGGGTGCCACGGCGAACCTTTGCACAGGCTACTGCAAGCCCGTAGGCCCCAGCCACTACGTGTATGCAGAGATGTCTCTGTCGGGAACGACGCTCACCGTCAAGCTGTACTTCAGCTTTGAAAACCCCGATATCTACACCTTCACCCAGAAAACGGTTGAAAAGAAGGAGTACCCGGACGGTTTTTGGTTCACGACTTATACGGAGTACGGCAAAGATACCGGTGCGCATGTTATCGAGATCGAAAAAAAATACATTTACGCTTGACGGCGAGGACATTTCCGCAGACACCACGGTCGTCGGCGACACGGTGAAGTTCACCATGGACGGAAAGGAATACACGCTTTGCATGATCGATGAGTGGAATACGAATGTCATTTATGCAAAGGCGACGGAGGACGGCACGATCATCGTCTTCTACGATGCGGACTTTACTAACAATATGACGAATGCGTTGAAGCAAGCCACGGGCCTCACCGGCGCGACCTTTACCGCGACGGATGGCATCGGCACCATCGCCTTCGATATCACAAACGGTAAAGTCACGGTCAATGGGGTTGAAGTGCTCGCATACGGCGTGACGCTTGATTGGGGCGAACCGATGGGCATTGAGGAAATGCAGTTCCTTTATAACGGCATGCGCTATAATGCAACTTTCTCGGACAACACGCTCACCCTTACCGACCTTAACGGCCATACCTATACCTACACCAAGGCGTAATTTTTGCCGTCTGAAAGAGAGACAACGCAAAAGAGGGAAGGGGGATTTTCCCCTTCTCTCGTTTGGGTATTTTCGGACAACTGATTTTGCGGCGTCCGCAGCCGATGGTCCGGCAAATTCCACGGACGCCGTTTACGGATAATTATGAAATTCTTCAAAAAGACGATCCTTCTGCTCTGCTCTGCGCTCCTGCTCGTCCTTTCGGCCGCGATCGCGGCGTGCGGGGGCGGCGGGGAGTACGAGCTTTCCTTCGAGACGTTCGGCGGAACGGATATCGAGCCCATCGAGGCCGACGCGGGAGAGGACATTTCCGACCGTCTTCCCGACGATCCCGCGCGGGATGGGTTTGTGTTTGGCGGGTGGTATCTCGACGCGAACTGCACGGGCGAGGCGCAGGCGCTTCCCACCGTCATGCCCGAGGGGGACTTCACCTACTACGCCAAGTGGACGGCGGGCGGCGTCGTCTCTCTCACACTGGACCCGGGCAAGGGCGGCGTGTCTGAGGCGACGAAGATCGACGTTGCGATCGGCGCAAATCTTCTTGAAAGTCTTGCGACCTGTAAGCAGCCCACGCCCTTGGAGGGGCTCACCTTCGCGGGCTGGTACAGGGGGAATGCTCCCATCGGCGAGAATGATACCATGCCCGCATCGGGACTGACGCTCACCGCAAAATACACGGCTAAGTACACCATTGAGGTGTACCGCGAGCGTGTCGACGGCGTGCCCGTGAAGGACGAAGCGCCCATAACGGGGTCGGCCTTTTACGGCGAACCCTTCGCATGCGCCGATGTTCTCACCCTGCCCGAGCAGTTCACGCTTTCGGCGGGCGAGGACGGCGTCATCGAAACGGATTCCCTCGGCGCCGCGGAGACGTTTAAGGCATATTTCCTCCTGAAACGCCTGTATATCACCTATTCACCCAATGCGCCGCAGGGGGTGCAGGCGGAGGGAGATACCCCCGTGCAGTCGGTGCTCTATGGGGCGCAGGTCGCGCTCGCTCCGTGCGGCTACACTTTGGGCGGAGCTTCCCGCTGGCGCTGTGCGGGCTGGGCGGAGGATCGCAATGGCTCCAACCTCCGCGCCGCGGGGGAGATCGTGGAGGTCACCGATAACATGACGCTCTTCGCCGTCTGGGAAAAGGGCTATACCGACGTGTTCGGCGGGCAGGACGTGCTCTATCCCGCCTATGCGCAGCCCGACCTTCTCCGCCTTGTCCGCGAGGGCATGGAGGACAAGATGGGCGCCTACGACGCCGCAACGGGTCTGTTCTTCTTCAAGGAAGGCGAGACCGCCATGCTCGACGGCAGGCTGCTCGCGGGCAGGGAGGAATTCTTCTACTTCCGCGATACGCTGGAGGGCGAATACCATGACCTCGACGGTACGGACGCAACGCTTGCGATGAACGCGGGCGGCGCTGTCGTCTACACCGATCATGCGGGTGTGCACACGGGCAAATATTCCATCGACCCCGATACGGGCTACTTCTTCTTCGACGACAACGCGGGGGAGACGGGGGACTTCTTCTACAACCTCTTCACATTGGTCGACGGGGACGGGGTCGTATTCCGCCGCCAGAGCATGGAAGAGCTCGGCTACTATTACGACGAAGAAGCGGGCGTCGTGCTCTATCTCGACGGCCTCGGCGGGCTCCGCTACTACTACAACGACAAGAATTTCGAATATCAGGACTATTTCGGCGATCCCATCTACGTCGCCTACGGCTACTATGAGTGGATGGAGGGGGCACAGCTCTTCCTCGCCTACACGCGGGATATTTCCGTCACCTTAAAGCAGTTCACTTTCTCGCGGACGGCAAAGGCGGGCGTTACGGCGGGGGAGGAATACCCCGCAATGCCGTCTGACGCCGCGCTCAAGGGGACGGCCGATTTAGACGACGGGCTCCGCGGCAGCTACACCGCCAAGCGCGAGGATTCGGATAGCGAGCTCTATCTCGACGGCTTCGGCAGAGGGACCTTCGGCGAAAAGGCGGGCGAATACGAACTCTTCACATGGCTGTATAGCTATGAGGAAGAGAACGGCGAGGTGACGGACGATTACTTCCTCGTCCGCTTCACCCCCGACGATAAGAGCGAGATCGTCTACTTCCGCCTCGATACGGCGTACGGCGACTACGAGTTCGACCGCGTTTTCACCCCCGCAGAGACGGCGGCCTATGCGGATTACGACTTCGGCCGCTACGAATTTACCGACCTCTTCCTCCTCAACGTCACCTTCGACGGCTTCATCATGATCTTCGAGAACGGCGACGCCGAGGTGTGGACGCAGTACGGCGTCACCACGCAGGGCAACACCGTGTACGTGCTCTATGTGGACCTCGTGAGCCACGTGGAAAAGGAGGGCGATACCTACACCTTCCGGCGGACGCAGACGGATACGGGCGTCGACTACGAGAACGAATTCAGCTTCACGCTGGACGCCGGGAAGCACACCATGTCCGTCGTTTTGCCCGCGGAGCACGACACCGCGCATGTCGCCGAAGGGCTGGAACTCGACTATACCGCCCGCAAGGCGACCTACAATGGGCGGGAAGTCGACTATTGGTATACCATCGGGTATGTCGACTTCTACACCTTTGCAATAAGCGATACCGAAGAGCGCAACTTCTGGGTGGAGAGCGGCGGAAGGACAAACTTCCACCCGATCTCCGACACGGACGTCTACGACCTCTACGTGCTCCCGGGGGAGGAGGACCTCTTCTTTTCCCGCCTCATCTTTACGGGCGACGATAAAAAGGTGTTTCTCGCCTTCATGCTCGAGAGCGGCATGTACCGCATCATCGGCGAGGGCGCGATCACAGAACTTGAAAATGGCGACTATCACTTCAACCTCACGCGGCACATCTCCGACTTCGGTGATATAGAACTGCGCGAAGAGGGCTACGACGCCTTTGATTTCCGCCTCGCCGAGGACGACCACACCTTCCGCAAGAAGGCGGCACAGACCGGCTATACGAACTTCACAACGGAGGGCTACGGCACCTTCGTGTTTACCGACGACAAGAATGTCGACCACAGCGGCATGATCGTGGAGAGCATCGGCGAGGGCGAGAGCCGCATCATCTACTTTCTGGAGACGAGGACGACGACCGTCTACCTCCTCGCGGTGGACGAGAGCGACCATAGCAGGCTCGTTTCCGTCACGGAAGACGCGGGCTATTGGTACGAGATGAACGATAACCAACTCATCTCCCAATACAAGTATCTCATCCTGAACGGGCAGGGCACGGCGTTCTACTACGAGATCGAGGATCTCACGGGCGAAATGCTTCCCGTCGTGAAGGGGACATACACGCGCTCTCCCCGCTATGTGGGCTATGCGGATGCCCATTCGTCAGATCCCTTCCCCGAATACATCCTCACGCTCAACGGCGAGACCGCCAACTATCTCCTCGCGACCTACCTTGTATACGACAACACGGCGGGAGAGGACGTGCAGCTTCCCCTCTACCAGAAGCAGATCGCGCACCGCGTGGGCGAATTCGACGTGCGTGGCGGCGGGAGGATCGAGAGCGTCGGCTATCCCGGCGTCCTTGCCACCTACACCGATGACCTCGGCATCGTGCACGAGGGCAATATGTATATCGGCGAGGCCTCGTCCGGCATTCACGACCACACCTTCAACAACGACGTCACAGGCACCCATGTCCGCTTCTGGGAGTATGTGAACGGCATCGCCACGAGCACCGATTACATCTTCGGGATCGTGTCGGGTGCGCTCGTTCCCCTCACGCTTCCCTACGGCGACTATGCACTCTCCGCGCCGGGCGGCATTCGGGAAAACATCGTTTTGCACCTCGACGGGCTTGGGGCGGCGACCTACCGTATCGGAAACACCAGGCCCATCAGCGGCACCTATTCCGCCATCCAAGGCACGGAGGAGTATAAGTTCACCTCCGCCACCCGCAACTTCCGCTTCCGCCTCACGCGCACGGCGGAGGACGACGAGGATACCTATCTCTTCGAGGAGTACGACGAGGGCGCGGCGCTCACGCTGTATAACGAGGCGGATTGGTCCGTTCTCCTTCTCGACGGCTACGGCGGCGCGGTGTACATCAACCGCTACGGCGATCATATCATCGGCGCCTACGGGCTGTTCGCGGCGGGCATGGGCGCCTTCGAATCGGAGAACTGCAACTTTGCGTTCTCCTACGAAGGGGGAGATTATGAGGCCGTGGATCACAGCGCCTATATCGCCGCCTACTATGCGGAGGATTTCGCCTCCGTCATCTTCACGGCAACGCGCGCCATCCTGAACGGCGAGGAGTACTTCTACACCGTGGAAGAGGGCACGGTGAGCCTCTTCGACGTCGCAGACGGCACCGCAGCAAAGACGGCCGCCCTTCCGCTTCCCACGGGAAATACCTATACCTACAACGCCGTCGTCTATCGCCTGTACGAGGGCGGGAAACTCACCTTCACGGACAATGAATTCAATAAGGCAGAGCCCATCGAGCTCGTCTTTACGCCGGACGGCGCCGCGTTCACCGTTTCCGCCACCTTCGGCGGCTACGAGGAGGGGTACACCGTCACCGTCTCCTACGAGGGCGGCGCGGCAAAGGTGACGCTCGGCTACACGGCCGGCACGATGGACGCGCTTCCCGAGGAATATGCCCTCACACTGCACTATGCGGCGGGAGAGAATACCTTCACCGTTATTCCCGGGGGCGGCAAGGGGACGTACACGCAGGCGGGCGAAGACGCCAACACCATCGAGTTCGATAACCGCCGCGTGGGCGCCTACTCCGTTGCCCTCCACGATGAGAACGCGGGCGATACGCTCATCATCTCGTTTAATGCCATCGAGGATAGCGCGGGCGAACCGCTCGCCTTCCGCGG
>CANQCA010000135.1 GCA_947589585.1 uncultured Clostridia bacterium | reverse complement strand
TGATTTTACGGAATTCCGGCGGGGAGTGCTCTCCCCGCCTTTTCTTTTCGGAATCAAGGGAAAACCTGCAATTTTGCCGTGTTTTTGCCATAAACAACGCGAAAATTGCGCTTTTGAAGAGTACTATGCCAGACATAACTATCGAAAAAATACTGTGCAAATGGAGATATTTATGAAAAAAGTCAAGATCACCGTCATGAAGATGGCGCGGTATGACGACCTCATCGAAGGATACGAGAACCCCATCCCCCACCCCTGCGATCTGAGGCTCGGGCAGGTCTTTTTCTTCGACGGAACGGGTAAGCCGGAAGGCCTTTGCGAGAGCGCATGGGAGACGCTTTTCCCCTTCGTCCGCACCCTTTTTGAGGGCGGCGGTAATTTTTTCGACGGCTGGATGAAGGACCCCTTCTCCGCCATGCTCTCCTGCAACGACGGCTTCCGCCCCGTCTCCTTTTACCTCGAGACGGGCGAGGAGGACTGAGGCCTTGCGGATCTCACAGAGAAAAGGTCGTTTCGACATAAATAAAACCTTCCCGAATGCAAACACTACATTCGGGATTTTTCTTATGGGGAACCAAACGATACTTTTCAGACATGCGCCGCGCATCATCGCGACGAGCAGCGTTGCGGGGCCGAAGGAGTGCCGCGGGATCGTGGGGCGGTACGTCGAGCGCGCCCTCTCGGACGACATGTTCGGCGAGACCACCTTTGAGAAGGCCGAGTGCAAGATGCTCTCCACCGTCATCGACGGAGCCATCAAAAATGCCAACCTCAAGCGGGAAGAAGTGGATATGATCGTCTCGGGGGATCTTCTCAACCAGATCATCTCCGCGAGCTTCGCCGCACGCGACTTCTCCGTCCCCTTTTTGGGAGTGTACGGGGCTTGCTCCACGATGGCGGAATCGCTCGCCGTCGCCTCCGCGTTCATCGACGGGGGCTTCTGCCGCAACGTTGTCGCCGCAACGGGCAGCCACTTCGCCTCCGCCGAGAGGCAGTACCGCTATCCGTTGGAGCTCGGCTGTACCCGCCCGCCGCAGTCGCAGTGGACGGTCACGGCCGCGGGCGGCGCGCTCGTTTCTGCAGCGGGTGAAGGCGTCCGCGTCACGGCTGCAACGCTCGGGAAGGTCGTCGATTTCGGCGTGACCGACGTCAACAACATGGGCGCAGCCATGGCCCCGGCGGCGTGCGACACCATTCTCACCCATTTCCGTGAGACGGGTGAAGAGCCCGAGGCATACGACCTCATCGTCACGGGAGACCTCGGCGCACTCGGGAGCCGTATTCTGAAGGACCTCACCTGGGAGAAGGGGCTGGATATCTCGGCGAACCATGTGGATTGCGGCGAGATCGTCTACAACGTCATCGAGGATGAATTTCAGGGAGGAAGCGGCGCGGGCTGTTCGGCCGTCGTGCTCTCCTCCTACCTCTATCGGAAACTCATGACGGGGCAGCTCCGCCGTATCCTCTTTGTGGCAACGGGCGCCCTTCTTTCCACCGTCTCCTCGGGGCAGGGAGAGAGCATTCCCTGCATCGCCCATGCCGTCACGCTGGAGCGCTGACGGGGCGGTACATAGCCATGGAATATCTCGAAATTGTCTTTATGTTTTTGAAGGCGTTCGCGGTCGGCGGGCTCATCTGTGCGATCGCCCAGCTCGTCATAAATTTTACCGACCTCACGGCGGGGAAGATCCTTGTCATCTTCATGCTCGCGGGGGTAGCGCTCACGGCGCTCGGGCTGTATCAGCCGATCGTCGATTTTGCGGGCGCAGGGGCGACCGTCCCCATTTCGGGGTTCGGATATCTGCTTGCAAACGGGGCGATGAAGGGCGCGCGCGAGGGCCTCTTTGAGGCGCTCACAGGCTCACTTGCGGCGGCGAGTGCGGGCGTCTCGGCGGCGGTCGTTTTCTCCTTTTTGATGGCGCTCATATTTAAGTCGCATACAAAGTATAATTAGAGGACGTTATCCACGCCGAAAACGGCAAAAAATACCCGCTTTTTCGAGGGAGAAAGGGGGAAAACTGTCAATAACTCCCCAGAATCGGGGTGTGAATATTATTCAGATCGGCAGTATAAAGAGCAAAAAAGTCGAACGAATTCCACAATTTATCAACATTCGGGCGTTAAAATTCCACGTTTCGACAAAAAACGTTCGTTTGAACGAAAAAATGCCCTTTTCGTTATCCACAATTTGAAAAAATCTGTGGATATTTATTTTTTGCCCGAAAAATTTGTTGACAAAGACGCTCAAAACAGCTATAATTACTTCATGTTCAGGGCATGGGTGGCGTCGATTTGTTCGCTCCCCCATCGGCAGACATTCGCATCTTTAGCTCAATTGGATAGAGCGTCGGTCTACGGAACCGCCCCGCGCGCACTATTCTCTACTAAGCGCGGCACAAGCCCCCTCGGGGGGCGAAGTAAGGCTGGAAGCCTGCTTGGTCGATAATTGAATATGCATCTTTAGCTCAATTGGATAGAGCGTCGGTCTACGGAACCGAAGGCTGGGGATTCGAGCTCCTCAAGATGC
>CANQCA010000134.1 GCA_947589585.1 uncultured Clostridia bacterium | reverse complement strand
TTATCGTCGGTGATGAGCACGTCGATATCCTCGAGCCGCGCAAAGGTGTAGGGCATGATCTTGCCGATCTTGGAGCTATCGAGCATCATATACATCGCCTTGGCCTTTCTTCTCGTGAGCTTGAGAAGGTCTGCCTCGATCTGCGAAGCGCAGGAAAAGCCGTTCTCGGGCGTGAACGCCGCCGCAGAGATGATGGCGAGTTCGAAATTGGTGTTGTCGAAGTAAGATTTCGCAACGGGGGAGGCGGTGGAGAGGTTATCCTTGAGCACCTGCCCGCCCAAAATGGTGAGATGGATGTTCTTCTTCTGCGCAAGCTCGATGGCCACGGCGAGCCCGTTGGTGAAGATGTGCACGTTGAGATCGGGCAGCTCCTTGGCAAGATACATGGCCGTGGTGCCGCCGTCGATGAAGAGGGAAGTGTTCTCGTCGATGAGGCGGGCGGCCTTCTGTGCGATCCTGATCTTAGCGTCCATCTGCGTGGCCTTCTTCTTTGCATAAGGTTCCCCCGAGACCTTCTGCACCTCTTTTACCGACATAGCTCCCCCGCGCACGCGGATAATGCGGCCCTCTTGTTCGAGCTGAAAGAGATCGCGCCGAAGCGTCATTTGTGAGACGTGGGGAAAGTATTCATCGAGCTGTTCGAGTGTGAGTTTGCCGCGCTTATCCAGAAGCTCGGCGATCTCTTCGATGCGGTCGCGTTTCATAAATTTCCTCCAAAATTATTATTCCGTGATAGATTTTAACATGGTTTTGAAAAATATGCAAGTGTTTCGTCAAAAAAATACGAAAATTTTTTGTAATTTTCCCTCTCATGAACCAAACGAACGATATTTTTGAACACATGGATGAGGAAAAAAGCCTTCCCCCTTCGGAAGCGTCCTTCCGCCCCGACCGAATGGACAAACGCGTCCTTCCGCCCCGTGCGAATGGCGGTAAGCGTCATTCTGAGGCGAATTGTCAATACGGCAGTCCGCAAAAGCAACTCTCCGAAGAATCCCCTTATACGAAGTCCACTTGCTGTCCCTTTAGGAAAAGTATCCGCTCCCACCCACTCGCTGTCCCTGCAAGGGAAAGTACCCGCTTTGCGGGGGAAAGGGTTAAACCCCTCTGTCACCTGCGGTGACATCTCCCCTTCCAGGGGCGACAAGGACGCACGGGCAGGATGCCATGCTCTTCCCTTACATTTTCCCGCCTGTACCTGTGAAAACGGTTGCATTTTTGCAGGGCAGATGGTAAAATTATGGCATAGCCGCGCGGGCGTATATCCTTCGCGCGTGCGCGTATATAATACAATATGTTTTTCAAAAAGCTCAAAAAAGACATTTCCGCCGCCAAGCAATTTGACCCAGCCGCACGCAGCTCCTTCGAGATCTGGCGAACCTATCCGGGCGTCCGCGCCCTCATCTGGCACCGCCGCGCCGCCCTTCTTTGGAAGTGGCACCTGAAATTTCTCGCGCGGAAGGCGTCGGAATGGGCAAGATTTCGTACGGGGGTCGATATTCACCCTGCCGCCAAGATCGCCGCGGGCATCTTCATCGACCATGGCACGGGCGTCGTCATCGGCGAGACGGCCGAGGTGGAAGAGGGCGTCGTCATCTACCAAGGGGTGACGCTGGGCGGCACGGGCAAGGAGCACGGAAAACGCCACCCGACGGTGAAGAAGAACGCCGTCATCTCCTGTGGGGCGAAGGTCTTGGGCGGCTTCACGGTGGGCGAGGGCGCCCGCATCGGCGCGGGGGCGGTGGTTTTGAAAGAAGTCCCGCCCTATGCGACGGTCGTCGGCATTCCCGGGCGCATCGTGCGCATCAACGGAGAGCGGGCGCAGGACCTTCTTCCCGAGAAAGAGGACCCCGCCCTGAAGGAGCTGTGTGCGCTGCGCGAGCGCGTCTTTGCTCTCGAAGAGGTACTGCGCAAATTGCACCACGACGAAAAATGACCATACCATGACCGAAAGGCTTACCCCTTTATAAGGGGGAAGCTGTCACCGCAGGTGACTGATGAGGTTTGGTTTCCAAATCCTTCATACGTGTCATCCCGAGCCCGCTTGCGGGCGAGAGGATCCCCTCATACAAAGTCCGCTTTCAAAAGGAAACAGTGAAATATATGAAGATCTATAATTCGCTTACAAGAAGAAAGGAAGAGTTCATTCCCCTCGAGGAGGGGAAGGTGAAGATGTACGCCTGCGGGATCACCGTCTCGGGCGAGGCGCACATCGGGCACGGATTTCAGGCGCTCGTCTACGACGTGTTCCGCAAGTACCTCGAGAAGCTCGGCTACGAGGTCTTATACGCCCGCAACTACACCGACGTGGACGATAAGATCATTGCAAAATCGCATGAGACGGGCATTCCCGCCGATAAATATGCCGCGATGATGATAAAAAAGATCGACGCCGTCATGGCGAAGGCGCACATCGACGAGCCCACCCTCTGGCTCAAGGCGACGGAGAACATTTCCAATATCATTTCCTTCATCGAAGAGCTCATCCGTGGGGGGCATGCCTACGAAGGGGGCAACGGAGACGTGTA
>CANQCA010000133.1 GCA_947589585.1 uncultured Clostridia bacterium | reverse complement strand
GCCATGCCGATGCCCGCCGAGAAGCCGACGGAGAGCGTGACCATGAGGAACACGGAGATGAGGCGGGTCGCATGCCGCTTGAACATGCGCGCGAATGTCTTGAGATACGTCTTCACCACTCGATCTCCTCGATGGGGGTGGGATGCTCGTTTACCTCGATGCTCTCGATCTCCCCGCTTCTGATATGGATGACTTTATCCGCCATGTCCTTTAAGGCGGCGTTGTGGGTGACGATGACGACGAGCCGCTTTTGTTCGCGGGAGAGGTCGTAGAGGAGCTTCAGGATCTTCTTTCCCGTCGCATAGTCGAGCGCCCCCGTGGGCTCGTCGCAGAGCAGCAGCTTGGGGTTCTTCGCAACGGCGCGGGCGATGGAAACGCGCTGCTGTTCACCTCCCGAGAGCTGTGAAGGGAAGTTCCCTATCCGCTCTCCCAGCCCGACTTGAGAAAGAATTTCCTTGGGGTCGAGGGCATTCTTGCAGATCTCGATGGCGATCTCCACATTTTCGAGGGCGGTGAGATTGGGCATGAGATTATAGAATTGGAAAACAAAGCCCACGTCGTTCCGGCGGTATTCCGTGAGGCCCTTGCGGCCAAGGGCGGTGATCTCCTTTCCGTCGACAACGATTTTCCCCTCGGTCGCCACGTCCATGCCGCCGAGAAGGTTCAAAAGGGTGGTCTTCCCCGCCCCCGAAGAGCCGAGTACGACGACGAACTCCCCGTCTTCGAGGTCGAAGGAAACATTTTTCAGGGCGTCCACAAAGACCGCCCCCGCGCTGTAGCGTTTTCCTACATTTTGTAAGGATAGGTAACTCATGATATCCTCGAGCAAAAAAATCCTTTTCATTATATCATAATTTTGCGGAAATGCAACTTGGAAAAGGGGTGGAACCCGTCATAACTTTATATGATAATGGGGGATTTGGGCGGGGAGATAAGGGCGCAATACGGCCTGAAAGGGCTTTCAGAATGCGGAAAAGGGGGAAGATGGCGGGGAAGGAAAATTTTTGAAAATGAGGCGTCAAACGCTTGACAAGCACAAAAAAAGGGCATAATATTTCGGATATGAGAGAATCAGGTTCTCAAATTCAGGAGGTTTTACTATGAAAAAATTTGCACTCATGCTCGCTTCTTTCATGATGGCGGGCACCATCTTCGGCGTTTGCGCATGCGGCGGCGACAACACGACCAACCCCGACAAACCCGGAGACAACACCCAGACCGAACAGGACAAAGATAAGGATAATCCCACGACGGATACCCCCGCGATCCCCGAGATCGAAGGCTCCTTCACGAAGGAAGCGACTGCCGAAGAGATCAAAGCAGCGGGCGACAAGATCGATCTCCAGAAGTCCGTTCTCGGCGCGAACGCAACCGCGTGGACGCTCAACGGAAAGTTAACGGAGAGCCTCGACGTCAGCGGCGATATCAAGCTCACGATCAAGAACCCTTCGTTCGGAACGAAGGTCTATCCCATCAAGGCGACGGCCAAGGAAGGCCTTACCTACCTTGCCAATGCTTCCTACACCGAAGCGAACGGCGTCGACCTCAAGGGGAACGGGAATATCAGCCTCAGCCTCGACGGCACTGCTCCCGCCTTTGCATTGGATTATATCAAGTATGCGCTCGGCGAACTCAAAGCAGAGCCCACATTGAATAAGGATACCGACACCGAGAAGACGGACGCCATCAAGCTGAACGCCGAGGCGAACGTCTACAACCTCTACAACAAGAGCGCGAACGATCTCTATGCCGAGGTCAAGACGGCCAAATATCAGCTCGGCACTGAGGCGGAAAAAGATTTCCTCGCTACAGACGGCTTCCTTAAGGGCAATGCGAAGCTCCATGCAGACCTTGCAGAGCTCATGGGCGGCGGCTATGCGATGGCAACGGCCGAAGGCCCCGCAGAGGCTTATACCCTCGGCACCGTCCTCGGAATGGCGCAGGAGAAGCTCGGCGGCAAGGTCTATCTCGATACGGCGCAGGGCCTCAAGGTCAAAGTGACCTTCAAGGTTACCGATCTCGCGAAGGGCATCTACGACCTCATCGCGGGCCGGGCAGAATATGCAGAAGGGGAAAATGAGGAAGAGAACATGCTCGATACCATCCTCGACGGCTTCACCTTTGCTAAGGAATCCATCGAGATCACGCTTGCGTTCGATGCGGATAACACCTTCCAGAAGGCGGCCATCGCACTCGATGTCGACGTCACCAAGCTCGACCTCACCTTCGGTGATCCCGACGGCGAAGAGAGCACCAAGGTCGAGGGGAAGGGCACCCTCAAGTTCGGCATCGGCGTCGAGAGGACGACGGAGACCGTCAAGCCCTTCGAAGGCCTCGATAAGTATACCGACGTCACGACGCTCTTCGGCGGTTCGAATAACGACGCCCCTGCCGGCGACACTAATAATAAAGAGCAGGCCTAAATCACTCCGGCAAAAAAAGTGCCTCCTTCGGGAGGCATTTTTGCTTATACGCAGTCCGCAAGGCCCGCGTCACCTTGTCGCCCCTGTTGACCGCGTCATCCTGCCCGCACAATGGGGGAACCG
>CANQCA010000132.1 GCA_947589585.1 uncultured Clostridia bacterium | reverse complement strand
CAAAAAGCGTTGCACGGACAACGCCGCCATGATCGCCGCGGAGGGGCTCATCCAATATCGGGCGGGAAACTTCTCCCCGCTCACCCTCAACGCCGCGGCAAGCATTCCATTGAGGTGAAGCCATGTATCGCTACGAAACGCATTGCCATATCTCCACGACGAGCGCCTGCTCCCGCCTTTCCCCCGAGGACGCCGTGGAGCTCTACACCCGCAACGGCTATGCGGGTATTTTTGTCACCGACCACTTTCTGAACGGCAACACGACGGTGGATGCGAGCCTTCCCTATGAGGAAAAGATCCACCGCTTTTGCGAGGGCTACCGCGCAGTGAAGGAATGTGCAAAGGATAGATTGCAGGTCTTTTTCGGGCTGGAATTTTCCGACCGGGGCACCGACGTGCTTTTATATGGCTTGGACGAAGAAGCGCTTCTGAAGGAAGAAAAATTGCTCGCAATGGATCTTTCCGCCCTCTGCCGATACTGCAGGGAGAAGGGGATTTTAGCGGTGCATGCCCATCCCTTCCGCGATGCGGAGCGGGCGACGGGATTTCGCATGATCCCCGAGGTAGAGGGCATCGAAGTGATAAATTCCGCGCGTTCCCGCCTTTCCAACGAGCTTGCACGCACCTATGCCGCGGGGCAGAAAATGCGCAAAACGGGCGGCTCGGACTGCCATGCGAAAGATCAGCCCGTCCTCTCGGGCATGGAATTTGCAACGCCTCTTTGCTCCGAGCGGGACTTCATCGAAAGAATACGGCGCGGCGAGGGGAACATCTTCACCCTACAAAACGTACTTTGCAAATAGCGCATTGAAAAATGGGGAAAACTGAAGGCATGGAATACATCTTCGATCTCGCGATCGTGGGCGGTGGCATCGCAGGCTACACGGCCGCGCTCACGGCTAAAAATTTACTTTTGGACTATGTATGGCTTGGGCAGACGGCCTTCGGCGAAAAGCTTTCCGCCGCAGAAAAGGTCACGAATTTCCCAGCCATTTCGGGGAGCGGAAGAGAGTTCCTCGCCGCCCTCGAAGCACAGAAAAATCGGGAAGAGGTGCTTCTCACCCCCTGCCGCATCGACGGCGTTTATGCCGCGGGGGAGAAATTTTTGCTCACGGCGGGGGAGAGGACCTTCGAGGCAAGGACGGTCATTTTAGCGACGGGCGTGGAGACGAAGGGGCAGCTCAAAGGGGAGAAGGATTTTCTGGGCCGCGGCGTGAGCTACTGCGCCGTGTGCGACGGAGCCCTCTATAAGGGCAAAAAGATCGCAGCCGTTCTCTCCTCTCCCGCCTTTGAGGAAGAGGCCGAATATCTCGCCAGCTTCGCGGACATGGTATACGCCTTTTGCCTCTACGAGCATCCCAAGCTCCAAAAAGAGAACATCAGGGTGTGCACGGATATTCCCCTTAAAATTGAAGGGGACAAGCGGGTCGAGCGCATCGTCACGGGGAAGGAAACGCTCTCTGTCGACGGCGTCTTTTTCCTCAAAAATTCCGCTCCGCCCCGCTCTCTCGTCGGCGGGCTCGAGGCGGACGGCGCGCATGTGATCGTCTCGCGCGACCTTTCCACCAACATTGCAGGGCTCTTTGCCGCGGGCGACATCACGGGCAGGCCCTACCAATACGCGAAGGCGGCGGGCGAGGGCTGCGTCGCCGCCCATTCCGCGAGATCCTACCTCGCCACTTTAGGCAAATAAGCAAACGCAAATAATTTTTCATAAACCCTTGTATTTTTCTTTTTCTTATAGTATAATAGAAAAGCGGTACATGTGCCGCAACGGAGGAAAATTTTTTATATGGATGGCGGCGACATAGGTCTATTGGTCGCGATTTTGGTACTCGTCGTTTTCTCGGGCTTCTTTTCCGCAACGGAGACGGCATACACGAGCTTCAGCACCGTCCGCATGCGGCGATATGCGCAAAAACGCAAGTCTGCGCGCGTCGCCCTGAGGCTGAGCGAGGATTACAACAAGGTCCTCACCACCCTACTCATCGGGAATAATATTGTGAACATCGCCGCGGCAACGCTCGCGACGATACTTTTTACAAATTTCATGGGCGGGGAATTGGGGCCGACGATCTCCACGATCGTCCTCACCGTCGCCGTGCTCATCTTCGGCGAGATCACGCCCAAGACGCTCGCAAAAGAGGCGCCCGAGCGCTTTGCCTGCTTTGTGGCCTACCCGCTCCTTGTGTGCTACTATATCTGCACACCCTTCAACTACGTCTTTTCATGGTGGAAACAGCTCCTCTTCCTCGTCTTCGGCCTCAATAAGAAGAAAAAGAAGATCACCGAGGAAGAATTCAAGATGCTCGTCTCCGACGTGAGGGAAGAGGGGACAATCAACGAGACGGAGCACGACCTCATCACCAAGACGCTCCGCTACGACGAACTGCATGTGGGCTCCTGCATGATCCCCTTGGACCGTGTGGTCATGGCGGAGATCCGCGACGATAGTCATCTCATCTATAAGATCTTCCGCGAGACAAACTTCTCCCGCCTTCCCATCTATAAGGGGACGCGGCAGAACATCATCGGCATCTTGTACCGTGCGGACTTCTACGAGAACCTGCTCGCCAAGCGTCGGGATTTCGATAACATCGTGCGCCCCGTCTCCTTCACGCAGGC
>CANQCA010000131.1 GCA_947589585.1 uncultured Clostridia bacterium | reverse complement strand
ACGAAGAGGCTCGTATCGGTGTAACCCTCGGGGTTGGTATTTGCCATATCGAGGATCATGCCGCGCTTGCCGTTGAGGCCTGCAGACACCGCATGCCGCGATCCCGAGCATGAGGGCGACGGCCGATACCACCGCCATGATGATCAATAGCACTCTTTTTTTTCATCTACAAACTCCTTATCGTATCATAAAACTTTATTGTATAATGGATGCAGACAAAAGTCAACGGTTTGCCCACGGTGCGAAGAAATGAAAAAATGCACGCCTGCCGCCGCAAACGTGCAAAAATTTCCCATATCCGACGATCTTTCATGCCGAAAACGGGGGGAGCCGCAACACTTCAGACGCGCTATGCGGCATATGTACCTCGGACATGGTATGCCCGTTTTCGCTCAAACTCACTGCCACGGCTGCGACCATTCGATGATGAGGTCGGACGGGGAGAAGGTAATCGTCCACACCCCCACGCCGAGGAGAATGGTCTTCTCCGCACTCCCTTCTTCTCCGCTCGCATCTGCGCCGAATTGCGCGCCCTGTCCGTCACGGCGGTACTTCCTGATCCTCCATTCCGCCCGTTCGCCGTCCGCGCTCCATGTCGGGATCATCTCCCGCGTTACGGTGATGGTGCACTTCCACACATCGCCCTCTTCCTTTAGCCAGACCGTCGAAGCATTCTCGGGGTCGTCCACCCAGGCATCGCTCACATAAGTTCCCACCAGATAGTACCCCGTAAGGGCGGGGGAGCACCATGTGAAGGCGATCTGCATGCCCTCGACCTTTCCATCCGCCGAAACATCCACCGAGATCACGATACGATAGACGCCGTCCCTTTCGACGACGGCCCTTTCGCTCCCCGCCTGCTGCGAAACATCCCCTTCGACGATCCATGCAAAGCGCGAGCATTCATTCTCTCCCCAAGTGATCTCTAAGGCGTCGCCCGCAAAGAGGTCGGCCTCCGCAAGGGTGTAGACGTTGTGCCTTTCATAGCTATCGTCGGGAAGAAGGCGGAGCGCTTCCACCCTTTCGCCCATGCTGTCGCCGAGGGGGGAATCGGCCGAAGAGCTGCCGACGAGGAAGTATTCCGCCCCGTCCTTATCGGGATGGTAACCGTCGTTGGGCGCTTCCGCATAGCGGGCCGTGAGGGTGAGGTCGCGATCGGCCTCGCCGCCCTGCCAAAGCTCGCCGCCTTGGAGGGTGTAGCCGTCGAAAGCGGTGAGGAAGGGCGCCCGCGTCTCCTCGGGCAGGAAGGGAACGGCGGGAACAAGCGCTCCCCTTCGGTAGAGCCTCGCCTTCCCCTCCGTTTCAAGGCGGGAAGGGCCGAGCGGGCTCCCGTCGATGTCGAGCAGCCTGAGCGTGACGACATCGAACGCCTCCTCCCGCACAATGGTGAGGACGGGCATATTTTGCGGCGAAGTCAGAAGGGTGAGGCTGTAGAGGCCGGATGCGCCCTTCCCGACGGCGATCTCACCCCCTTCGCCCCGGGTGAAGCAGGCGTCCGCCCCATCGGGCGAGAGCGCTTCGAACCCTATCCGCCCTTCCGGGCTGCGGTCGGAGGAAATTTCGAACACATCCCCCTCATAGAGATCGATCTGAAGGGTATGGATCCCCGTCTCATGATCCGAGGCATAGCGGGAGGAAAATTCCAGCCCCGCGATCTGAGCGTCGGCCTCCCAATTACAAGCATAGAGCGCATCCCCCGAGCCGACGCCGACGAGGGTGAAGGCAGGCCCGTCCCACGCGCCGATCTCACTTCCGCACACATTGCAGCGGCCGTCGCCGTCGGGATCGGTGTGGAAGGGTTCCTCACACCCGTCGCAGACACAATCCCCGTCCGCATCGGTGTGGATGTGCTCGGCGCAATCGTTGCAATAGCCGTCGCCGTCGGGGTCGAAATGGGCATGTTCGCCGCGCAGCCACGAAAAGAAGGTCCCGATCTCGCCCACATACCCCTGCTCGAGCCAGAGCTCGTAGGCGGACTTGCCGCGCTCGCCGCGAAGACCCTGCTCGCCATTCTCGCCGTTCGCGCCGTTTTCGCCCTTCGGTCCCTCGTCGCCGTCCTTTCCGTCGCTTCCGACGACCTTGCCGAGGTCCAGCGTTTCACCGTCCGAATAGGTGATGTGAAGATGCCCCTCGGCGTCGATCTCCACATTGACGATCCCGCGGCCGTTCGTACCGTCCTTGCCGTCCTTTCCGTCCTTGCCGGGTTCGCCGCGTTCCCCCTTGAACATTTGGATGAGTTCTTCCAGGGAACCCTCGAATCCGAGGTCCTGCGCCCGCTCATAGACGCGCTGCATCGACCACGTCTCTTCCCCGTCGTCGCCGCATGCGGCAAGTGCGAGGCCGCAGCATAGGGCACTAATCAGCGACAAGGCAATAAGCCATATCTTCTTTTTCATAGGTAGGCCTCCAAAATTATGAATATTCTACCATTTTTCTTCGGCATTTGCAAGACCTTACCCGTTTTTCCTTGAAGCAGTACATGCTTTCTCTGTAAAAAGCACCGGCTTTGCGTGGAAAATTGTTGGAAAGTTTATTTAGATGACTATCGAAATAATATAAATTTTGGTGAATTATAGGGAAAAAAGTGCAAAAAAATAGCTCACCTGCAAAGCAGGTGAGCCATTTTTCAAATTGCGTTATGCGGCCGTATCATCACGGAACGCTTTCGGTAAATC
>CANQCA010000130.1 GCA_947589585.1 uncultured Clostridia bacterium | reverse complement strand
ACGATCCTCTCCACAACGCGGCGAAAACGATCACGGTCGCCTCGGTAGATCGCGGCGCAGGTGTCGGAGATATAAATACACGCATCCGGCCGGCTTTGGCGACGGCGGTAGGCCGCATCGATACGGGAGAAAACGGCCCTCTCCATGCGGTCGAGTTCTTCCTCCGTGTAGGAATCCTTATGAATGAGTTCTCTGTACTTTACATAGAGGGCGCGGGTGGCGAAGGGCTCTTCTATCCCCGCCGTATGGGCCTTGCGGAATTCTTTGAAAGGCATGGGATGTTCGAGATGTGCCGTTTCATAGCGGTAGTTGAACCCGATCTCCGATACAAACACCCAGTCCGCGCCGCCCAATCGAACTTCGATATATCCGGCAAGGGTTTTCGGCGGTATGATTTTACATTCGGCGAAGATCACCTCGTCGTTGCAGTCCTTTATGCCGCACTCCTTGCAAAACTTTTCGAATGCCGCAAATGCGGCGGCCGCGGGGGAACTTTCTCTGTCGTTTGCGAATTGCTCCTCATAGCTTTCCTCCCCGCGGCTATCCACTTCGTAGCAAAACAGACGCTCGCCCGTATCGTCTACGGCGAGGATCCTATCGGGCCTACCCTTTTTGTAATTGTCCTCAACGCATACAAAAACTCTTCTCTTCATGTTATTTCCCCTGTCGATCTTTGTACTCTTTCCCGATACCGGCGAGGGCGAGACCTTCGTCCGTATAGAAGCTCACCATATCCGATCTTCTCGCGCGGTACTCTTCCTCGGCGCAGATGAGGCGATGCGCTTTGAGCATAAGCTCCAATTCGAGTTCTCCCTTGAGAAAATTGGAAACGGAGCGGAGCATTCTGTCATGCCCCTTAAGTTCGCCGCGGAACCGCTCGTAGTTCAGGTAGCCTTGCTCTATGCCGAGCGTATGGTCGTAGCAGAGATCGACGCCGTCAAGAAAGTAACCGAAGAGAAGCATATCCGACTCGTCGCCATATTCCTCATGTTTTTCGATCAAACGGTCGCGGATCGCAAAGTTTTGTTCCCTGCGGGTATAATTCGGCGTCTTGGTGTTGCGGAAGCCGTTCTTTTTAAGTTCTTCGCTTCCCCAAGTTTCCATGTCCGTGAGAACGATCAGCCCCTTGATAGAGCCGTCCGGCGTGTCGGGATCCCACTTGTTTTTGAGAACGGGCGCGAGGATATCGCCGAAGCGAAAGGGCGTGGGGATCTTGACCCACATCCAATCGAAAGCATGCAGAAATGCATCGTCGCGTTCACCGCTGATTTCGTCTGATTTCAGACAAGTGCCGTCGGGAAGCAGGGTCGCCTCGATCGTCCTGCCCGAAAAGTAACGCTTTGTAACGGTGATCTTTGCGATATTCCCGTCCGCATTTTCCGATTGCGCGTCGCCTAAAGCCTCGGAAAAATTGCGATAGACGACATGATGCCCGTAACCGTCCTGAAACCAAGCGTCTTCTTCCTTGGAAAAGTAATCGTAGGTGCAGACGGCGTCGTCGCCGTCGCGTTTGAGTTCTGCAAGAAGAGCACTCTCTCGCTCCATATAGGTACGGAGGAAGGAGGCGACCGTCTGGTCTTTGAACACCCCTTGCCGCCGCTCGCGCAGGGCATGATCGGGGTAAAGTTCTATCAGTTCCTCGTATGCGGCGTATTTCTCGGCGAGGGGGATCTCCGCCGCCGCATGAACGACATACATTGCCTGTTCGGGCGTGAATTCATAGCGGATGCGGCGGAGATAGGTTGCGATATCCTTGGAATTGAGAAACTTTGTGAAGTCCATTTTATTTTTGTTTGCGGGCGCAGTAAGCCGCAAACACCTGCTCGAATTCCACCGCGTCGCAGCAGGCAAGGCGCACCTCTTCGACGGGCATATCCGGCTTTAAGGAGTCGGAGAGCGCCCAAATCTCCTCCTGCGTCTTCACCCTCCTGAGCTTTGCGGCGAGGGCGGCGGCAATGGCGATGGGCGGAAGATCTTGGGCGGCAATTCCGTGGCGGAGAAGGTAGCGGCAGAGGGCGTATCCGAGGGCAGCCGAAAGCACGAAGTTCCCCTGTTTCGTGAAGGGGGTCTTATCCGCATGCACCTGCTGCAAGGCCGCCCGGTACGCCGAGCGGAGTTCGCACCTGTCCTCGCCCTCGAGAACGGCTTCCCCCATCCTGCAACCGCCCGCATAGATGAACGCCGCCATGCCGTCGCGGATCTCTCTCGAGAAGGGGAAGAAGGCCGCGGGACGGTGAAGATGCAGAAGAAGCGAGCAAAGGGCATAGTTGTCGCTCCGATCCCGTTCGGGTTGACGGTTCTTCTCGTCGAAGGAGCTGAGCGCATGATCGATGAGGCCGTTGAGCTCCAGGGTGAGCTCGACGCTCTCGCAGAAATGTGCGAGGTCCTCCTCTCCGCCGTCGAATGCAAACGCCCAGGGAAGGGATGCGATCTTTTGGACAAAGGCACGGTAGGCGGGGTCCTCTTCGAGAACGGCCGCGATCTCCGCCCCGGCGTCGATGCTTCTGTGGCGCGAGCCCCTTTCGGTTCGCCCATAGCAAAGGAAGCTCTCGCGCAGGGTGAGCCCGAACACCCCGCAGACGATGCGGAGTTTCTCCGCAAGTTGCCCTTCGCCGCCCCACGGGTGAAGCCGCTCATCGCACATCTCGTAGAGGATTTTCGCCGTAAGCGACCCCTTCCCCTCCGCAATCACGGAGGAGATTTC
>CANQCA010000129.1 GCA_947589585.1 uncultured Clostridia bacterium | reverse complement strand
ATGACCTTCTCCGCGAGGGGCATGTCCGCAAGCAGGGCGCTCCCTTCGCCGTTTTTCACGATCTTCGGCATGGGGCAACCCATGTTGATATCGATAAGGTCGAAGGGGGCAAGCGCCTCGCTCTCGCACGCCTCACGCATGATATCGGGGTCGTTTCCGAAGATCTGGGCGGCCTTGGGAGCCTCTTCGCCGCAATAAAGCAGCTGTTTTGTCTCCTCGTTGCCATAGTGGAGCCCCTTCGCGCTCACCATCTCGGTGAAGGTGAGCCCTGCGCCGAGGCGCATACACATCTTGCGGAAAGGATAGTTCGTATACCCCGCGAGCGGCGCCAAAAAGACGTTATTGGGGCATACCATGCCCGCGATCTCAACCTCGTGCAGCATGTTTTGCCCGCCTGTAATAGTCGTCCTTTTCCTCTTCGGAAAGACTGTGGACGTCCTTCCCGTCGGCGAGAACGAGGGCCTCGTAGGCGGTGTATCGCGCCGCGCACTTCTTCACGGTTTCGAGAAGGGCGAGCTCACAGTCCCCGCCCACTGCGCGGCCGAGCTCCACCGCACAGAAGAGGACGTCGCCGAGCTCTTCCTCGATCACAGCCTTGTCTCCCGCGGCGAACGCCTCCTTGAGCTCTTCATATTCCTCACGGAATTTGCGCTCGAAATTCTCGAAGGTCGCCGCATCCCAGCCGCCCTTTTCCATGCGCTTTGCGATCTTCTGCGCGCGGAGAAGCGCGGGGAACACTTCGGGCACGTCGTTGACGGCGTCCGAATACGTCTTCTGCCCCTTCTCCGTCATTTTGTTCTTATCCCAGACGGCGAGCGCGCTGTCCGCCGAGGCGGCTTTTGCGTCCCCGCCAAAGACATGGGTATGCCGTGTGATGAGTTTTTCGCAAAGCTGCGTAAGCATATCCCCCAAAGAGAACCCGCCGAGGTCCTCCTCGATGAGGGTGTGGAAGACGGCTTGCATCAAGACGTCGCCCGCCTCTTCGCACATGTGAGAAACGTCCTTTTTGTCGATGGCGTCGACGAGCTCATACGCCTCCTCGATGGCGTTGATACGGAGGCTCTCGTGCGTCTGCACCCTGTCCCACGGGCAGCCGTCGGGGGCGCGGAGCCGCCGCAAAATGGCGACGAAATCCTCAAAATCAAAGCGTTTTTTCTCGAGAAGGGGCGTCTCGCAGACGGCGAGCGCACAGCCCGCGTTCCACTCCCTGCGGTCGATCTCAAAGAGCGGAAGCGCCTCCTTCCTGCCCTCGGCAAGGTAGATGCAAGGCGCCTCGTCGCCGTACTTTTCCGCAAGATACAGCTTGATATCCCCCACGTTGTCGGCCGTCACGTCATAGACGACGAGGGGAAGAGATAGCCCCCCTTCCCCCATTTCGAAGGCAGAAAGGGCGGTATATTTCCCGAAGAAGCCCGCCCGCGCCGCAAAGTATGCCCCCTTGGAGAGCCCCTCGATGGCGACGACATTCTTTTTGCAGAGCAAAATGCGGGCGGCGGCATCCTCCGAGGCGCCCCCGTCCACACAGTAGCAGACATCCCCCGTCTTCGCGGCGGTGAAAATGTGCTTTGCGATATTCTTTGCAAGTGTATCGTAGTTGCGGCTTTTTTCGTAGAGGGCGTCCAGCGTCTCATACGCAATGCCCGCCGCATCAAGACTTTTTGAGCAGGGCGCCTTGGTCCTCACAAACACGCTCTGTGCCGCCTTGAGCGCGCCGAGCGCCCGGAGCGTCAGATCGCCTTCCTCCACGCCGAGCCCGATGATGGTGATCATGGTCTTTTTCCGCCTTTTCTTTTTTTACAGTATAAATCAAATTCAGGAAAAAAGCAATCAAATAGCAGACATTGGCGGCGGCTCCCGCTCCCAAAATGGAGAAGCGGGCACTCCCCACGAGGAAAAATTGCAGGGCGAATTTGGCGACGACGGCGATGAACATGGAGGCGGCGGCGTATTTCGCCCTACCCATGCCCGTGAGGCAGGCCGAGAGCGTCTCCACACCCGCGAGCGTTGCGGCGGAGACAGCCATGAGGCGGATGAGGGAGACGAGTACAACGCGGTCTTCATCCGAAAGGGCGGGATAGAGGAGATCCGCCGCGGGTCCCGCCAAAAAGTAGAGCCCGGCGGCGCAGGGGATGGAGAGCGAGAGGGTGAGCGCGAGCGCATAGAGCGCCCTTTTTCTCCCCTCGTCGTTTTCCCCTTTGGCGAAGCAAGCGGAGACGGCGGGAACGATGGCCGCCGCAAGTCCGCAGGAGAGCGAGGCGGGCAGGTTGACAAGGGCGAGCGCACCCCCCGAAAAGAGACCGTACAAAGAGACCGCCCGCGTCGTATGGCGGGCAAGGAGCCGCACGATGGCGATGCTGTCCACCGTCTGCGAAAGGGGCAGAAGGGCGGCTGCAGCCATCACGGGGAGTGCGGAAGATAAAATTTCCCATCCCCCCGCCCTGCGCACGCGGAGACGGCGCACGCGCCATTCCCCCCGATATTTGAATATAAGATAGAAGAGGGCGAAGAGCTCGGAAGCGGTGACGGCGGCAAGCGCCAAGGCGGCGGCTTTTGCGGGTTCCGCACGGTAGCGGTAGGAAAGAAGCAGTCCCGCGGCGGCCTTGACTGCCTGCTCGACGACTTCGGAAAAGGCGGTGGGCGCCATGTCGCTCTTCCCCTGAAAATATCCGCGCAGGACCGCAATAAGGGCGACAAAAAAGACGGAGGGCGAGAGGGCAAGATAGCAGGGAAGG
>CANQCA010000128.1 GCA_947589585.1 uncultured Clostridia bacterium | reverse complement strand
GGTTTTTTCATGGTGAGGGAGATGCGCATCTTACGCTCGTCCACTTCTTTCACCCAGACGGTGACGACATCCCCCACCGAGACCACTTCGGAGGGATGGCGGATATACCTATCCGCGATCTCGGAGATGTGCACGAGCCCGTCCTGGTGCACGCCGATATCCACGAATGCGCCGAAGTCGATGACGTTTCGCACGGTGCCGCGAAGCTCCATGCCCGGCTTCAAGTCCTTGATCTCGAGAACGTCGGTGCGAAGAAGGGGCGGCGGAAGCTCGTCGCGGGGGTCGCGTCCCGGCTTCATGAGCTCGGTGATGATATCCGATAGCGTCGGAACGCCCACGCCGCATGCCGCGGCCGCCTTCCCTTCGTTATATGCCTTGATGCGTTCACGAAGGCCCGAGAGTTTGCCCGCACGCACATCCTCGGCGGAGAAACCGCATAGGGCGAGAAGTTTTTCCGCCGCCGCATAGCTCTCGGGGTGCACGGCCGTGTTATCGAGGACCTCGCGGCTCTCGGGGACGCGCAAAAAGCCCGCGCACTGCTCGAACGCCTTTTCGCCCAGCCCTTTGACTTTCAGGATCTGTTTTCTCGAGGTGAAGAAGCCGTTCTCCTCGCGGTATTTGACGATATTTGCCGCGACGCCCGCATTCAGCCCCGCCACGCGGGCGAGAAGGGGCGCGGAGGCGGTGTTCACATCCACGCCGACGGCATTCACGCAGTCCTCGACGACGGCATCGAGCGCTTCCGAGAGGCGCTTTTCGGGCATGTCGTGCTGGTACTGCCCCACGCCGATGGACTTGGGGTCGATCTTGACAAGTTCGGCGAGCGGGTCTTGCAGCCTTCTCGCGATGGAGACGGCCGAACGCAGATTGACGTCGAACTCGGGAAATTCCTTGGCGGCAAGGGGGGAAGCGGAATAGACGGACGCCCCCGCTTCGCTGACGATCATATAAGAAACACCCGCACCATGTCCGAGAGAGGCGATGAGCTCCACCGTCATCTGCTCGGTCTCACGGCTCGCCGTGCCGTTGCCGATGGCGATGTGCTGCACCTTGTGTTTTTTGATGAGGGCGGAGAGCTTTTCGATGCACTCCCTCTTCTGCTTCTCGCCGTAGGTCGGGTAGACGACGGCCGTATCGAGCACCTTCCCCGTCCCGTCGACGACGGCGACCTTGCAGCCCATGCGGTAGCCGGGGTCGAGCCCCATCGTGACGAAGCCCTTGACGGGCGGCTGCATCAAAAGCGGCTTCAAGTTGAGGGCGAACTGCCCGATCGCGCCCTCATTGGCTGCGTCCGTGAGTATGGAGCGGATCTCGCGCTCGACGGAGGGGAAGATGAGACGGTCGTAGGCGTCCCCCGCCGCCGCCTCGACGAAGGCGGTGGAATTGCAGGCGGGCTTTTTCACCACCCGCCTCAAAACGAGCCCGAGGGCGACTTCGCGGTCTATCTGGATGGAGACCTTCAAAATCTCCTCCCGCTCCCCGCGGTTGAAGGCGAGCACCTGGTGCCCCGCCACCTTGCACACGGGCGAGGTGAAGTGATAGTAATTGCGGTAGACGGTATCCTCGGGGTCCTTCTTCGCCGCCTCGGTGACGACATTTGCATATTTTACGAAGAAGTTGCGGAGCGCCTTCCGAACATCTGCGTCATCCGAGATCCACTCGGCGATGATATCGTTTGCGCCCGCGAGTGCGTCCTCGACGCTCGACACCTTCTTCTCGGGGTCGACGTACTTTTTCGCCTCTTCCTCGGGCACGGGGCAGTTTGCTTCCTGCGCAAAGAGGATGGCGGCAAGGGGTTCGAGCCCCTTTTCTTTTGCGACGGTGGCTCGGGTGCGACGCTTCTGCTTATAGGGGCGGTACACGTCCTCGACCTCTGCGAGCGTCGTAGCATTATCGATGGCGGCGATAAGTTCGGGGGTAAGCTTCCCCTGCGCCTCGATGGAATTTTTCACTTCCGTCCTTCTCGCCTCGAGATTGCGCAGGTATTGGAGCCGATCGGCGAGGGTGCGGATGGTCTGGTCGTCCATGGTCCCGTGCATCTCTTTGCGGTAGCGGGCGATGAAGGGCACGGTGTTTCCCTCGTCGAGAAGGGTTATGACATTCTGCACATGGTCCTCGCGCTTGCCGAGTTCCTGTGCCAAAATTTGTACGATGGTCTGCATAGTTCTCCTTACGGTCTTATTTTTTTGCGAGAATAGCACCATTCTATCATATCCGAAAAATTTTTACAAGTTATTTCGTATGGATTCCCTACGCCGCCCGCCGCGATCCGCGGCGGCGCAAAGAAAAACAAGGGAGATATTTGTCTCCCTTGAATGCGTATTGAAATTGATAGCACGATCCGCTTATGGCATAAGTGGTGCGCCCCTGCGGGGGATCATAAAAAGATCTCGTCTTTTATGCGTCGAAATTTGCGGCGCGTCAGGGTGAAATCCGGTTCAAGCTCGAAAACGCCGCGGAAGATGAAATACCCTTCCCGATCGAATTTTTCAAAGACGATTCTTATTTGCCCTTTCAGCCCAATGCCGATCTCGCTCGGATACGGGCCGCCCACATATTCTTCGATGATTTGTGCGTTTTGCATCGTATCCTTCCAACCCGAGCGGACTTTGCCGTCCAATCTCGGCATCCAAAGCATTTCGCCGGTATCCAAAAAACGATAGGCTTTCATCCACGCCTTATAATGGGTGCCGAGCAGCCCGTTCAGAAGTTCCGCGTTGGTCTCGGCGTAAATT
>CANQCA010000127.1 GCA_947589585.1 uncultured Clostridia bacterium | reverse complement strand
CGGCCTTCAGATAGCCGTAGGCGTTCTCCCCTTCCACCTTGAAATCCACGGATTTGAGCCCCGCGGCGTCGCCGGGAAGACGGTCGATCTCCGTGACCTTATAGCCGCTGCGCTCTGCATAGCGGCAGTACATGCGATAGAGCATGGAGACCCAATCGCACGCCTCCGTTCCGCCCGCGCCCGCATGGATGGAGAGAAGGGCGTTGGAACTATCGTACTTTCCGCGCAGAAGGGCACGCACGCGCATCTCCTCGATATCCTCTTCGGCTTCCCGCATCATGCGTTCGAGCTCGGGGATGAGTTCCTCTTCCTCCGTCTCTTCGATGAGGTCGATGATCTCGTCCGCATCGTCGAGCGCCTTGCGGCATTTTTCGTATGCGGCGATCTTCGATTCGTTGGAAGAGATCTCCCGCCCGATCTTAGCCGAGCGCTCCAGATCCTGCCAGACGGCGGGGTCCTGCTGCTCTTCGCGAAGCTTCTTGACTTCCTCGTAGCGGTGGTCGATATCGAGGGCGTACTTCGCTTCGCCGAGCGTCTCCTCGAGGGATTTGATCTTTAATCTATAATCGTCTGCTTTGAACATACTTGGTTGATGGTGGTAAGCCTTCCCCCACTGGGGGGGGGAAGGTGGCACGGCATAGCCGTGACGGATGAGGGGCTATGAGGAATACCTTTTGAAAGCCAACCCTCATCAGTCACCTGCGGTGACAGCTTCCCCCTTTGAATGGGGGAAGCCTTGCGAACTTCGTAGTTCGGGATCCTTCGAGGATGGGCTCGCAGTTTTCATTCTAATATTACGGCTCAGGATGACGCGGTTTCCGTTACCGTTAAAACGCGAAGAAGCAAGCAAGGCAAGGAGTGCGAGGCTTTTCGCCGCCCGCGTCGCTTCCAATTACTTGCGCGAGCAGGGTTCCCCTGCGCTGCGCGACTCAATTTGCTAAGCCACCGCACGCTTAATGACTTTGAGGACAGAAGAGCACAGCGGGCGATACGGCTTTGAGATGTTGATACTTAACCCCTCACGAAATTTTGTTTTGCGATGTGAGGACTTCGTATTAGGGGATTCTCTCGGGGCGTTGCCCCTCGGAATGACAGCGTTATCCCGAGCAAAACAAAATTTGTGAACTTATCAGAACGGTTTACCGTGGCATTTTTTGTATTTCAAGCCACTCCCACAAGGGCAGGGATCGTTGGGCCCCACCTTCTTCCCCTTCTTCATCGTGGCGGGGTTGAACTTCTCGCTGCCGCTCGTCTTGAGGGAGGCAACGTCCACATGGGCGGGGGCGTCTACGCCCGAGATGGGAACATCTTCAGGACGGACGGTCGCAGGGGCGGCCTGTGCGAGCTGTGCGGACTGTGCCTCCGAGGGCTGTTGCGCTTCACCGGAGGGCTGCTTTTCCTCAACCGTAGGCGCACTCATGGGTGCAGGCGCGGGCGCGGGTGCGGTGGGATAGATGCGGCGTGCGGGACGGCGGGGCGCAGTCTCGACCTTTGCGCGGAGGAGCATCTCGATGGTGCGGCTCTGGATGCGTTCGATCATCTCGTCGAACATGGCGAGCCCCTCCTGCTTGTAGGCGATCACGGGGTCGATCTGCCCCGTCGCACGCAGGCCGATGCCCTTGCGGAGCTGGTCCATCGCGTCGATATGGTCGATCCATTCGCGGTCGACGAAGCGCAGAAGGACGTTGCGCTCCACTGCGCCGAAATCGAAGACGGCGCTGGGATTATCCTCGAGCACATGCGCCTTGAGGTCGGCGATCTTCTGCTCATAGGCCTCTTCCACCTTCTTGGAAATGCGGGAAAGCGCGATATCGTAGTCCCACTTCTCCAGCTTCTCGCGGGTGACATAGCCCGTCCCCTCGGGCAGAAGGCCGTTGCTCTCGAGGGTCTTGTTGAGATCCTCTTCGCTCCATTTCTCGGGCATATCCTCGATGTTGACTGCGCTTCTGATGACGCCTGCGACATAGTCGGGGATGTACTTCAGGACTTGCTCGTGCACATCTTCGCCCTTTAAGACCTTCATGCGCTCGGCATACATGATCGTACGCTGCGTGTTCATGACGTCGTCGTATTGGAGGACGTTCTTACGGATGCCGAAGTTCCTGCCCTCGATCTGCTTCTGGGCATACTCGATGAGGCGGGTGAGGATCTTGCTCTCGAGGCACTCGTCCTCCTGCATCTTGCTGCGCTGGTAGATGCTCTTCATGCGTTCACCGCCGAAGCGCTGCATGAGATCGTCCTCAAGGGAGAGGAAGAAGATGGATGCACCGATATCCCCCTGACGGCCCGAACGGCCGCGGAGCTGGTTATCGATACGGCGGCTCTCGTGCCGCTCGGTGCCGATGATGCAGAGCCCGCCCGCCGCGATGACTTGTTTCTTCTCTTCGTCCGTCTTGGCCTTGTATTCTTCGTAGAGCTTATGATAGCGGTCGCGCACGGCCTGCGTCTCTTCGTCGAGCTCTGCATAGCTCGTCGCAAGTTCGATGGTATCGTGCTCGACACCCTCTTCGCGCAGACGCTTCTTGGCGAGATATTCGGGGTTGCCGCCGAGCAGGATATCCGTACCGCGGCCCGCCATGTTCGTGGAAATGGTCACCGAGCCATAGCGGCCGGCCTGTGCGACGATCTCGGCCTCGCGCTCGTGGTTCTTCGCATTGAGGATGTTGTGCTGGATACCGTTTCTGCGCAGAAGGCGGGAGATCTCCTCGGACTTTTCGACGGAGACGGTACCCACCAGA
>CANQCA010000126.1 GCA_947589585.1 uncultured Clostridia bacterium | reverse complement strand
GCCCGCAAGAATGCGTTCATGAAGGGGCAGAACCCCGAATATGTTGAAGAGACCGTCATCGGCGGCAAACAGGCGTTCCGCCTCTACGACACCTACGGCTTCCCCTTGGAGCTCACCGAGGAACTTGCCGCAGAGCGGGGGCTCACGGTGGATACCGCGGGCTTCGAAGAGGCGTTCAAGGAACATCAAGAAAAGAGCCGCGTCATCCAGAAGGGCGAGGCGAAGGGCGGCCTCGAGAGCCACAGCGATATTGCCGTGAAATACCACACCGCTACCCACCTTCTGAACGCCGCCTTAAAGCATGTTCTCTCCCCCGACTGCAACCAAAAGGGGTCGAATATCACCGACGAGCGCATGCGCTTCGATTTCAACTTCGAGCGTGCGATGACCCCGGAAGAGATCAAAGCCGTCGAAGATCTCGTCAACGAGAAGATCAAAGAGGATATCCCCGTCGTGTTCCGCGAGATGTCTTTGGAAGAGGCTCGGGCGGAGCATTTCGTCGGCGTTTTCGACAGCAAGTACGGCGAAGTCGTCAAGACGTACTCCATCGGAGAGTTCTCCAAAGAGATGTGCGGAGGCCCCCATGTCCAAAGCACGGGCGCTTTGGGGCACTTCCGTATCGTGAAGGAGCAGTCCTCCTCCGCCGGCATTCGCCGCATCAAGGCTGTTTTGGAATAGCGAAACGCGTATAAGCTGCGCGATACTGCGTCGTGCTACGTTTTTCTTGCCCACGTACGCTCAAGTACGCGGGCTGCGAAAAGCCTCGCACTCCTTGTCTCGCTTGCTTCTCTGCGTTTTAACGGTAACGGGTTCACAAATTTTGTTTTGCGCGGGATTACGCTGTCATCCCGAGACCCCGTAGGGGTCGAGAGGATCCCCTTATACGAAGTCCTCACACCGCAAAACAAAATCTGCGAAAAAAGGAGCAGTATGACCGAAAAAGAAAAAATGCTCGCGGGGGAGCTGTACGATAGCTTCGACCACGAACTTATGGAGCTTCGTGACCGCGCACGCAGGCTGTGCGAGGAATACAACCGCACTCCCGGGGACGATCGGGCGCGGCAGATACAGCTTCTCGATGCCCTCCTCGGCGGACATGGTACCCACGTCCACGTTGAGCCCAACGTCTGGTTCGACTACGGGTTCAATACGACGGTGGGGGAAAACTTCTACTGCAATCACGACTGCATCTTTCTCGATTGCAACAAGATCACTTTCGGCGACAACGTCCTCATTGGCCCGCAGTGCGGCTTCTATGCGGCGACGCATCCGACGGACCCTGCCATCCGTCTGAAAGGTCTCGAGTATGCGAAGCCCATCCATATCGGAAACAACGTGTGGATCGGCGGCGGGGTGAAGGTCCTGCCGGGCGTCACCATCGGCGATAACTGCGTCATCGGCGGCGGAGCGGTCGTCACCCGCGATATCCCCGCGGGCAGCGTCGCCGTCGGAAATCCCGCCAAGGTTATTAAAAAGGTATAAGGGAGCGGGAATATTTGGGCGGGAAAGAAAATTTGTGAATGAAAAATAATTCGCGAAAAACAAAAAATTTCTTAAAATCCAAAGTCAAAACAGCTTGACGGAACTTTTTCGGGGCTCTATAATAGAGGAGCGACAGGCAAAAAAGAGGCAGCCCGCACGGGCACTTTCATGGCGATCTGTCGGCAGGGGGGAGCCCTTGCATTCCCCGGATCAGCATAAGGAGTACGGATATGAAAACGTATATGGCAAACGCGCAAACGGTTGAGAGAAAATGGTACGTCGTCGATGCGGCGGGCGTTCCCCTCGGGCGCCTCGCATCCAAAGTGGCGGCGATCCTGCGCGGCAAGAACAAGCCCACTTTCACCCCCAACGTGGATACGGGCGATTTTGTTATAATCGTCAACAGCGATAAGGTGCTTCTCACGGGCAAGAAGCTCGAGACGAAGTACTACCGCTATCACACCGGCTATATCGGCGGTCTCAAAGAGATCCCCTATGGCAAGATGATGGCGGAGCGGAGCGACCTCGTGGTCTATGAAGCCGTCCGCGGTATGCTTCCCAAGAATGCCCTTGGCAGGCAGATGGCCAAGAAGCTGAGAGTGTATAAGGGGCCCGAGCACAACCATGCGGCACAAAAACCCGAGACGCTGAAATTATTTTAAGGTGAGGAATTAGAGAATGGCTAAGGCGAATATCAAAAAGAAATTGCAATTCTGGGGAACGGGCAGAAGAAAGAAGGCGATCGCCCGCGTCCGTCTTATTCCCGGAGGAAGCGGCGCCATCGTCATCAACGACCGCACGCTCGAAGATTACTTCCCGCAGGGCACCACGCAGTATGTCGTCAAACAGCCCCTCGTCGAAGTCGGCGCAGAGGGTAAGTACGATATCTTCGTCAACGTCATCGGCGGCGGCTATACGGGGCAGGCGGGCGCGATCCGTCTCGGCATCGCGCGGGCGCTTCTGGAGGCCGAACCCGAATGCCGTCCCGCACTCAAAAAGGCAGGTTTCCTCACGAGGGATCCCCGCGTCAAGGAGAGGAAGAAGTACGGGCTCAAGAAGGCACGCCGTGCACCTCAGTTCTCCAAGAGATGATCTCACGAAATTTGTTATCAGAACGCAAACAGCGCCCAACAGGGCGCTGTTTTCTTAACAAATTTCGTGAAGTGAGCGAATCGCGTATAGGCGTCGAAATACTGCGTCGTGTCAAACGCGTCATTCTGAGCGAAGGCGTAGCCGAAGTCGAAGAATCCCGAAGATGAAAACGCGGACT
>CANQCA010000125.1 GCA_947589585.1 uncultured Clostridia bacterium | reverse complement strand
GATACCATCATCACCCTCGACCATATGAAGATGGTGGGCGCCTTCCTCGCCGAAGAATTTGCCCACTCCTCGGGCATCAACATGAAGCAGGAGATCGCCGTCATCTCCCCCGAATTTACCCGGGAGGAAAAGCTCATCCTGCGCGATAACCTCGTGCCCTATGTAAAAAACCGCCATGTGCTCATCCTCTCTGCGACGGCGACGACGGGCATTGCGGCGATGGGCGCCATCCGCGGCATCCGCTACTACGACGGCGACCCCGTGGGTGTGGCGACGGTATTCGGCGGAAACTTCGAGATCCCCGGCGTCGTCGTGAAACAGCTCATCGGCATCGAGGACCTGCCCGCGTATAAATCGTACCGCCCCGGCGAATGCCCGCTCTGCAAGCAGGGCCAAAAGATCGACGCCCTCATCAACGCCTACGGCTATTCGAAGATCTGAGGAAACTATGCATAGCCCCCTCCCACGGAGAGGGCTTTTTTTTGCGCCCTTGTTCACCCACGGAGGCAAGCGTCATTCTGAGGCGCAGCCGAAGAATCCCGAAGTACGTAGTCCGTGTTTTCATTGAAGGGATCCTTCGAGGATGGGCTCTCCCTTTTCATTATGATATTGCGGCTCAGGATGACGCGGCTCCTCCCCGAGGAGGAGCTTTTTTTCCTACGATTTTTGGCAGGCAAGGGCGAGAAGACAAAACTTCCGTGATACAATGAAAGAGCGGCGGGAAAGATGAGGTGAACTTCATGTCGTTCATTGAATTTGTCAACGCGCTGCGCACCTATGGCGTGGACGTGTTGCTGCTCGCGCTCGGAGTGACCTTCATCGTGTCGCTCCTGAAAAAGACGGTCCTGAAAAATGCCCCTGCCGTCACCTTGCATCTCCTCCCCTTTGCGGTGGGGATCGCCGTGTATGCCATCTATCGCGCCCTTGCGACGGTGAGTGCCGACCCCTTTACGGCCGAGCTTGCACAGACGGTCTCGTCGGGCTTTGGCTGCGGCTGTATCTCCTCGCTGTATGCGACCTTCTATGAGCACTTAATCAAGGGAAGAAACGTATCCCCCTTCTATCCTCTGCTCGAAGGCGTCGTACCCGAGAAGGGGCGGCAGGAGGCGGCAAATGCGCTCTACAAGGGATGCAAAGAGCTCCCCGAAGAGGAACGCATTCCCTACCTGAAAGAGAACCTCAAAACGTATTGCGACCCACCCATGTCCGAAGAAGAGGTTTCGGAACTTGCCGGACTTCTTGCGGAATATCTCTTGACCATCCAAAAAAAGTGACCGCCTTTTTCCCGCCCCGCCCCATCCTTGCGGGGCGGTTTTTTGTACTTTCCGCCGCCCGCATAAAAAATCGTGTATTCTTCATACTTTTGATATGAAAAGCGTATCGGGCGACCTCAAAAAAAGTGTGGACGCCCTGAAAAAACTACTGCCCGCCGAGGATATTCTCACCTTTGAATTTTCCTCGGAGAAGGGGCTTGAATTTACCGTCGTCTTCGCCGACCCCATCACGGATAAGGAGCTCCTCGGGGAGCAGGTCGTGCGGGCGCTAAAACATTTTTCGGGAGAGCCGACCGCGGACATGGTGGGCTCGTTTATCACCTCGCCCGAGATGAAGACGGAAAAAGACCTTTCTAAACTCGCCGCCGAGGTGCTCGCGGGAAACCCCGTCATATTATGGGAAGGCATGGATGAAGGCGTCGTCGCGGGGACGAAAAAAGTGTTCACCCGCGCCATCTCCGAGCCCTCGACGGACGTCGCCGTCAAGGGCCCCCGCGAGGGGTTCATCGAGGACGTGAAGACGAACACTTCCCTCATCCGCCGCCGCCTGAAAACCGGCGAGCTGCGCATCGAGATGCTCGAAGTGGGGCGCCGCTCCAAGACCTTCGTCGCCCTCTGCTACCTCGACGGCACGGCCGTAAAGGAGACGGTGGAAGAGGTCAAAAAGAAAATTCAGGAGATCGACATCGACATCGTGCCTGACTCTTCCTATCTCACCCACTTTCTCGCTTCCCGTCCCTATTCCCTCGTGAAGCAGGTGGGGACGACGGAAAAGCCCGACATCTTCTGCGCAAAGCTCGCCGAAGGGCGGGTGGGGCTCATCGTGGACGGCTCCCCCATCGCCCTGACCGTTCCCTACCTTCTCGTCGAGGACTTTCAATCGAGCGAGGACTACTTCGTCCCGCCCTACCGCGCGACCTTTACAAGGCTTCTGCGCCTCTTCGCCCTCGTCGTCGCCATTTACCTTCCCGCCTTCTACATCGCGGGGCAGCTCTTCAAGCTGCAACTCTTCCCCGTGAAGCTCCTCCTCACGATCGCGGGGAGCATCCGCGATATCCCCTTCTCCCCTTCGCTCGAAATGCTCCTCGTCCTGCTCGTTCTGGAAGTTCTGAACGAGGCAAGCATCCGCATGCCGAAATATGTGGGAATGGCGCTCTCCGTCGTGGGGGCGCTCGTGCTCGGGGAGACGGCGGTCTCGGCGGGCTTCGTCTCCACCCCCGCCATCATCATTATCGCCTTCTCGGGCATCGGGCTGTACGCCGTGCCCAACCTCATCGAACAGACGAGCGTGGTGCGGCTTGCCATGCTCCTCATCGCGGGGAGCGTGGGGACGTACGGCATCGTGCTTGCGACCGCCTTCATGCTCCTCTACCTCGTGACGACGGAGAACTTCGGCACACCGCTCTTTGCGCCCTTCTCCCCCATCGTGGGAAGAGATCTGCGCGACAGCGTCTTCAAATACAATTTGGGTAGCCTCGATACCCGCCCGAGGACGCTCAAAAGTCCCAACAGAAGGAGGCTCA
>CANQCA010000124.1 GCA_947589585.1 uncultured Clostridia bacterium | reverse complement strand
GGAACGCTCTCGACCATCCTTGCAACCTCCGCACCTCGCCATCAGATCGCCCTCGGGAAAGTGCTTCCGCTCTCCTGCATTGCGGCGATCGGCGCGGCTTCGAGCTTTTTAGGCGTCGTTTTGTCCCTTCCCAAACTCATGGGAATGTCCTTGGGCGCGTTTGCGGGCTCGATGAGCTTCGGCGAGTATGCGCTCCTGTTCCTTCTTATATTGAGTATCGTCCCGCTCATCGTCGCTTCCATCACCACCGTCTCCACGGCATCGCGTTCGGTCAAAGAGGCCTCGGCGTACACGAGCGTCATCATGATCCTCTTCATGTTGCTCTCCATCGTCTCCGCCTTTGTGCCGACGATGGGGGATTGGATCGTGTGCGTTCCCATTCTCAACGCCGTGCACGCGATGGGGATGCTCTTTGCGGGCGAGCTCGCCGTGTGGCAGTCGCTCGTGAGCGTGGGTGTGAACTTTGTGTTCAGCGCACTCCTCGTGCTCCTCATGACGAAGATGCTCTCGAGCGAACGCATCATGTTCGGGAAATAACATATCTATGAAAAATATATTCGGCTACAACGTAAAAGCCCCCAAGCTCCATCTCGATGGCGAAGAGTTCATAATCCGCCGCATCGAGAGCGGGCTCTCCGAGAAACGCATGCAGGCGGAACAGGAAGCCCAAAATATCGAGAAGGGCTCCCACCTTCCTGCATGGCTCCGCATCTCCTCTATGATCATTGTCCTCATCGGTCTCATACTCCTCACAGGCGGGCTGAATGCGCTCTCGGACGGGGAGACGCCTCTCGCAGTGATGGAAGGAAACGGGCTTTGGTGGTTCATCGGCTTCGGGATCGGCGGCATTTTGATCGGCCTCGTCTTTTGGCTCACAGATATTATCAAACAAAGGCGTGCGAGGGCGAACCCTTCCGTGAGCGATTTCGCCGCGCGGGCGGAAAAGTTGGATGCGCAGTGCCGCGAGGAGTTCAAAGTCCCTTCGGATGCAGTCGAAGCAGACGTCTTCTCCTTCCCGTACCGCTTTATGTTCGGGAGAGAGACCTCTGCTCTTCCCAGGGCGCAGTATTCCAATAATGCCGTGCATTTTTTCCGCGAGGGAGAGATACTGTGCATCGCCGATGCGACGCTCGTCGTCGGCATTCCTTTCGAGAAGATCGAAGGGGTTTACCTCGTGAAAAAGCAGGCATCTTTTTTGGGATGGACAAAGAATATCCCGCCGCGGAAGATGAAACCCTATAAGATCAGGGTGAACCAATACGGCGTGTGCATCATAAAGCCGTATTATGCCATCAAGGTGCGCGGGAGCGAGCCCTTTTTCATTCTCTTTCCCGCCTACGAATTTGAGGCGCTCTCTCCGCTTCTCGGCTCGAAGGCTCTCACCGTCGAGGAAGTCAAAAAACTCGTATAAAAAATGCGGCATTGCGCCGCTTCTGAAGGGGATAAATGGAAGAATTTTACTGCCTGTTTCTCGTCGGGCGCGAGGCTCGGAGCAGAGCCGTATTTCGCCGCATGATACTTATCGTAGGGGCCTTGGGCGCGCTTCTTGAGCTTGCACCCGTGCTCATCGCCGTGCTCGGCGGAGAACATGCCGTGCTCATTTTCGCATTTTCCCTTGCGGGCCTTCTTCCGGAGCTTTTATCAAACATTCTCGGCTACTTGGCTTTTCGCCGCGAGGTGACTTATGTAGAGACGCAGAACGCGCGCAACGAGGCAGAGCTTCAAGGCAGGGACCGCGCCCTTTACGGAGCGCTCTATTCCGCATGGAAAAAGGCGACTGCAAAGCAAAGTGCTTCGGCAATCGTCGCGCTTGTATGCAGGGAACTCGGCTTTGCGCTTCTACCCATCCTCGTGGGCATCACGGCATACCTGTCTCTTCCTGCCTTCGTCCTCGTCGCTGCCTTTTTCGTCTCGGCGATCCTCCTCATCGTGTCCTTCGCCTTGAATATCTCTTCCGAGCTCTCTATGCGCGCCGTGCTTTACAAGGAAGCGGGAAAGGAGATCGATGAGATCAAGCGCACAAAATTCGGCTTTGACGAGAAAAGGATCGCCCGCGAAGCGGAAACCGCCCGCGCCTTTTCCTTTCTTCCCGCGCCCGTCGCCCTATTTTTGAAGGAGAAAGAGGACCGCGAGGCATTCCGCACCGTCGCAAAAAAGAGCGGCATAGCGGGTTTTATATTCGGATTCACTTTGGGGCTCATCCTTTTTTTGACGTTTGTCATCAGCAGTGCGGTGGATGCGGATCCCAACGTATCGTCGGCGATCGTTCTCGTCCTCGGGATAGTGGTCTGCGTGATTTATTGCAAATTTATATTCCCGTTCGAACGCCGCAAAAGGGAGATCTATCAAAACAATGCAGAGAAACTTTCGGAGGGGGAGGAGGACGTCCTTCGAAGGGTTTTGCAGAGCGCATGGGTAAAAGTGCAACGGGCGGGGAATATCATGTTTTCCTGTTTTGCGGTGCTCCCGTTTCTTGCGGGGACGGTGCTCTCTGCGGTGGGATATGCGATCGGCGCAGAGACGACGCTCTTTGCTTCGATCGGGACTTATATCATGGTATTATTGATCCCTTTGGCAGTACTTTCGCTCATCGTGTGGGCAGTCATGTACGCCGTCTATCGGAAAAAAGTATGCCCGGCGGAGCTTGCGCTCAGAGAGCATATGGGGGAATGGGTATGAAAGAAAACGATTCGGAAAAGACGAAAAAACAGGTGCCGCTCAGGCTTTCGCCGTCGCTCTATCAAGAGCTCATGCGCTGGGCGGACGAGGACTTTCGCTCGCTCAACGGGCAGATCGAGTT
>CANQCA010000123.1 GCA_947589585.1 uncultured Clostridia bacterium | reverse complement strand
TTCGCGTTCGAGTCTCTGCCGTTGTGGGAGGAGCCGGTACCCTTTTTATGCGCGAATAATCTGATAAAAATCATGATTTCTTCTCCTTATTTTCATCGTTCGGAGGAATTTCCCCCATGCCTTCCTGCAGGCAACTATCAACCTACGATCTTCTCGATCTTCACAGCGGTGAACGGCTGGCGGTGGCCCTGCTTCTTGCGCTCGTTCTTCTTGGACTTGTACTTGAAGACGATGATCTTTCTGTACTTATCCTGCGCTTCCACTTTGCCCGTGACCTTGGCAGTCTTCGCTTCCTCGCCCACTTTGACGGTCTCGCCGTCGGAGAGCATCACGACGTTGAAGGTGACCTCTGCGCCGACTTCGGCTTTGAGTTTTTCCACCCTGACAACATCGCCCTCGGAAACCTTATACTGCTTTCCGCCGTTCTCGATGATTGCGTACATTCGCTTTTTACCTCCTCTTCCCGGTCTCGCAAGATATCTTAGGCGGCTTCCTTTTTCGTAAGCGCTTTGTGCCCGTCCTTAGCGGCTCAAAAAATAATTTACCATACCCGCATGCAAAAGTCAAGCGGTTTTTCGCATAGAATGAGGAATTTTTCGCAAACTACAAGCAAAAGGAGAAAAAAATATGGACATCAAAAAGAGCGAAGAAGTTTTGGCGGAAGTGCACCGCAACTGCCAATATGCCATCCAATCCATCTCGGACATTCTTCCCGAGACGGAAGACGGGGAGCTGAAAGAGGAGCTTTTGCGCCAGCATGAGGAATACGAGCGCATCGGCGGGAAGGCAGCCCTTCTCGCAAAGGAACGGGAGATCGAGCTCAAGAACCCCAGCCCCATCAAAAAGGGGATGATGTGGATGGGGATCAAGATGAATGCGATGAAGGACGATTCCCGCGCCCACATCGCCGAGATGATGGTGCAGGGCACCGTGATGGGCATCACCGCACTCAAGACGACGCTCGGGGAGATGTCGCCCGACTTTGCCGACGAGGAGATCCGCCAGCTCGCAAAAGAGCTCCTTCGGTCGGAAGAGCAGTTTGAAAAGACTTGGAAAAGCATGATCGCTTAAAAGCGCTTTGATTTAGCGAAACGCGTATAAGCTGCGCAATACATCGTTGAAGGTGCGCTTTCCTTGGTCGTGTACGAAAGAGTACACTCCCTTCGGAAATGCTCCTTCTCCTTGTCTTGCTTGCTTCTCCGCGTTTTAACGGTAACGAAAACCGCGTCATCCTGAGCGAAGGCGAAGCCGAAGTCGAAGGATCCCGAAGTACGAAGTCCGTATGCCCTCCCCCATCCATGGGGGAGGGCGGCGAACGTAGTGAGACAGGTGGGGCGTTCTTGGCGCCTCTTGGTCAAACATGTCATCCCGAGCCGAAGGCGAGAGGATCCCCTTAATGAAAACACGGACTTCGTATTAGGGGATTCTCTCACCCGCTCCGCGGGTTCGGAATGACACGAACTGCGTACTTCGGGATTCTTCGGAGAGTAGCTCTTTCGGACATGGTATGGCTTTATCGCCTACTTCACCTGCGGCTCGTGCCGACCTTAGTCTACAAATAGAAGCTTCGGCCGGGGCAAAATGACACTTGCCGCCACCGGCGGGCAGACCTATTCATCCATGCAAAAAATTTCTTCATAAGAACAACGTAAAATTTTTCGGAACAAAATAATTTCGTCGGGATAGAGGTGCCTTTGGCCCACCTCGATCTTGGCAACCGCGCTCCGCGTAATATCACAGCCATTGATTTGAAGCTTGATCGAGACCTCCTCCTGCGTCATGTGCGCCCTTTCTCTTAACTTTCTAAGATTATTTCCCACCTTTTTTTCAATAAAAATATCCATAAGCTCGCCTTTTTTGCGCCTATATCGGTACAAACACTTGACAGTATTATAAAAAGGCGATATAATTATTCTGCACTTATATAGGTGCAAAAGAAAATTTATTATACAAGGAGAAATACTATGGCAAACCGCATCAGGCGCTGTACGACGCAAAAGGAATTTGAACGGCTCATCGATGATTTTGTGACGACAGGCTACACGATCAAGTCGCGCGGAGAGGAAAACGCTCTGCTTGTAAAAAAAGGAACACACGACAAGCACCTGCTTATTTTTTTGCTGACATTTTGGTTTACGCTTGGCCTCGGCAACTTGATCTATGCGCTCATTCCCACAAAAAATGAGGACGAAGTGATGATCAAGCTCGAAAAGGAAGCGGAATAAGATTTGTTCATGCGAAAGGCGGGGCGCCCATTGGCGCCCCGCCGATTTTTGTATGCGTTATCCTATCCCGCTTTACTCGATCATCGGTCTTACGCGGAGGGGGAGGCCGATTTCTTTTGCGAGGCGGGTGCAGGCGGCGATCTCGTCTTCGCCGATGCAATCGACGACGGAGAACCACGCGTTCACGCCGTTTATCTTGCAGTCGCGGGCGAAGGCGAGAAGCCCTTCAAACGCCCCTTCGATCTGCGGGCGGCAGAGTTCGTCGTATTTTTCTTTATTAGACGCGTTGAGGGAGATATTCACCCCGTCGAGCTTCCCCTTGAGCTTCTCCGCGATACCCATGTCCGCGATAAGGGCGCCATGTCCGTTGGTGTTGACGCGCGTCTTCCCGCCGTTTTTGTGAACATAGTCGCAGATCTCGAGCATGGCGTCGAGGCGGTAAGTGGGCTCGCCGAAGCCGCAAAAGACGATCTCGCCGTAGCGTTTGGGGTCGCCGATCTCGGCGATGACTTGCAGGGCGGTCGGCTCTCCCCCCTTCAGCCAAAGGGGGTAGCCCTCGTAGGTCTCCTTGCCGTTGCGCACGCAAAAGGTGC
>CANQCA010000122.1 GCA_947589585.1 uncultured Clostridia bacterium | reverse complement strand
TGGAGAGCTTGCGGCGGGTCTCGCCGTCCTGCTTCATGAGGGAGCAGTTGTGCCCGTAACGGGGACGCTCGAAGCCGAGCGCAGAGAAAAGTTCGATATGGATGGGCAGGCTTGCAAGCCACTCCTCGCCGCGGATGACGAGCGTCGTACGCATAAAGTGGTCGTCGATGGCGTGGGCGAAGTGATAGGTCGGGATGCCGTCGGATTTTAAGATGACGACGTCTTGGTCGTTCTCGGTGACGGTGATCTCCCCCTTCACCGCATCGCGGAATTTGATCTTGTTCTCGGGGTTGCCCATCGAGCGCAGGCGGATGACATAGGGCATGCCCGCATCCAGCTTTTGATAGATCTCCTCTTCGGTGAGATTGCGGCATTTCGCATACTTCCCGTAGTAGCCCGTGATCTCCTTATTCGCCGTCTGCTCCTCGCGGAGGGCGGAAAGCTGCTCTTCCGTGCAGAAGCAGGGGTAGGCTCTCCCCTCTTCGATGAGATGCTTTGCAAAGGCGCGGTAGATCTCGGCGCGCTGCCGCTGATACCAAGGCGCATATGTCTCGTCGCCGCCGATCTCTGCCCCTTCATCAAATTTGATATCAAAGTATTTGAGAGCGTTGATGACGGCCTCGACGGCCCCGTCCACCTTGCGTTTTAAGTCGGTGTCTTCGATGCGAAGATACAAAATGCCGCCGCTCCTGTGCGCAATGCGCTCGTTGGCGATCGCAGCGAACAAATTCCCGAGGTGGATGAACCCCGTGGGCGAGGGCGCGAGGCGGGTGACTTCTGCCCCCTTGGGAAGGTCGCGCGGCGGATATTTCTCTTCGTAATAGGAAAGCGGAGGATATTCCCCCGGTAAAAGACGCTCTGCAAGTGCTTTGAAGTTCATATGTACTCCTCTTTGCCGCCCGATTCGCCCGAAAATTCAGCTGCAAGCGGCCCATATCATCAATTATACTATCGCAGAAAATTTTTGTCAACGTTCGGGGCCGCATGCGGCGGAGAAAATGTTTTCTAAAATTTCACGAAAGTAGGCAAAAAAACTTGTCAATTTTTGCAAAGTATGTTATACTCTCTTTTGTATCTTGGAAATAAAGGATAAAATATTCATGAATCTGCTCTCATTTTTCAACAATCTGCTCATTCTCTCGGAAGGTCAGTTCACGGGCAGCAGCTCTTCTTACGAAGCATACCGCGCCGTAAGCCTCACCTTCATCATCCTCATGGGCGTTGCGGCCATCGCCGCGATCGTGCTCGTGATGCTCACCCCCGGCAACTCGCAGGGCATCGACGCCCTCGGCGGCTCCAGCGAGACCTTCTACGGCAAGAACAAGGGCAGGTCTATCGAATACAAGCTCAAATTGTGGACGTTCATCAGCCTCGGCGTTCTGGGCGTCTTCGCAGTTGTTTTCTTCATTCTTCAGATCCCCGCCATCTGGGGCCTCGTCTGAAGAATATCTTGCAAGCGATAACGGGTGAGCTTTTGTGCTTACCCGCTTTTTTATCTGATAGGTACCGATTTTGAACGCAAAACACACTCTGCTTACCAATATCAAAAACGGCAATTTCGCCCTTCTCACGGCCGATGAGATCGCCCGTCTTGTAAGGCTTACCAAAAAAGACGGGCTCGTCTTGAAGAAAATGCTGCAATCGCTTGTGCGGGAGGGCGAACTCCTTTGCGACCGCAGCGGCCGCTTTGGCACGGCGGAGCAATTCGGCGCAAAGAAAGGGACCATCCAATCGAGCGAGAAGGGCTTTGCTTTCTTCAGCCCCGAAGACGGCGGCCCCGATCTCTTCATCCCCCACCGCGCCCTGTGCGGCGCGCTGCATAAGGACGTCGTCCTCGCGATCTGCACGGGCGGGCGCAACGGGGACGAGGGAGAAGTGCTCGCCGTCATCTCCCATGGCATAAAGGAAGTCGTCGGCACCTTCCGCCGTGAGCACAGGGCGGGCTATCTCATTCCCGACGATAAAAAATACGATGCGGAGATCTTCATCCCCATCGGAAAGCACAGGGGCTGCGCCAACGGGGCGAAGGCCGTCGCGAGGATCACCTCCTTCGAGGGGCTCTCCCCCGCGGGAGAAATTGTAGAAGTGCTCGGGCAAAACGGGGATCTCTTCACCGAAGAGCTCGCCCTCATCCGCATGCACGGCCTGTACGAAGAGTTCCCCAAGGACGCCCTGGAGGATGCCCGCCGCGCCGCGAAACGCCCCTTCTCTTCAGAAGGAAGGCTGGATCTTCGCAGCAAGCTCATCATCACCGTGGACGGCGAAGACACGCGGGATATCGACGACGCCATTTCCATCGAAAAGCACGGTAAGACTTTCGAGCTCGGCGTACACATCGCGGACGTCTCCGAGTATGTCGCCCGCAACTGTGCCCTCGATAGAGAGGCTTTCAAACGCGGGACGAGCGTGTATTTTCCCGACCGCGTCCTCCCCATGCTCCCTCCCGCCCTTTCCAATGGGATCTGCTCGCTGAATGAGGGAGAAGACCGCCTCACCCTCTCCTGCCTCATGACGGTGGACATGAAGGGAAATGTGCGAAAAAAGAAGATCGTCCCCTCTGTCATCCGCTCAAGCCACCGCATGACATATACAAAGGTCATGGAGATCTTCGAGGGAAATGAAGAGGCCGTACGGGAATATCAAGACCTTGTCCCCTTCGTGCAAACCGCCATGGAGCTTACGAACATTCTCAAAGCCGCACGGGAAAGACGGGGAGGCGTGTTCCTCGATATAAAAGAGGCGAAGATCCTCTTCGAAGACGGCAAGATCGGGATCCCGGACGCCGAACGTACCCTTGCACATGAGATGATAGAGGCCTTCATGGTGCTCGCCAACGAGAG
>CANQCA010000121.1 GCA_947589585.1 uncultured Clostridia bacterium | reverse complement strand
GATATCATCGTCATCGACTCGGTGGCGGCGCTCACCCCCAAGGCGGAGATCGAAGGCGACATGGGGGATAGCCATGTCGGGCTTCAGGCCCGCCTCATGAGCCAGGCGCTCCGCAAGCTCACCGCCATCGTCAACAAGTCCAAGACGTGCGTCATCTTCATCAATCAGCTCCGCGAGAAGGTGGGCGTCATGTTCGGCAATCCCGAAGTCACCCCCGGCGGCAAGGCGCTCAAGTTCTATGCCTCCATCCGCATCGACGTGAGAAAGACGGATATCCTGAAGGATACCGAGGGGGCGGCGGGCAACCGTACGCGGGCGAAGGTCGTCAAAAATAAGCTTGCACCGCCCTTCCGCCAGGCAGAGTTCGATATCATGTACGGCGAAGGCGTCTCCCAGGAAGGCTGTGTCATCGACCTCGGCGTGCAGTATGATATCATCAAGAAGAGCGGGGCGTGGTTCAGCTATAACGATACCAAGATCGCCAACGGCCGCGATAGGATGCGGCAGTTCCTGAAGGATAATCCCGAAGTGATGGACGAGATGATCGCCAAAATTCGTTTAGCCGCCAAAGGCGCCCCCGTCGAGGAAGTAGCCGGGAGCGAAGATTAGTTCACAAATTTTGTTTTGCGGAAGATAACTGCTCTGCCCGCGCGTCCGCGTCATCCTGCCCCGCGCGTCATTCTGAGCGAAGCGAAGAATCCCCTCATACGAAGTCCGCAACCCTTGCCCACCCCTTGAGGGGGTGGGTGGCACGGCTGTCTTTGCCGTGACGGATGGGGTGTCATTCTTATTCGTCTCAACACCCCCTCAGTCCGCAAGCGGACAGCTCCCCCTCAAGGGGGCGCCATGGGGTAATCGCGTCATCCTGAGCCGAACAAGCATTACGCAGTCCATAGCGGCCCATCCTCGAAGGATCCCCTCATACGAAGTCCGTTTTCATTCGGGGGATTCTTCGGAGAGGTACTTTTGAGGAAAATCTTTTGAGCGTTATCGCCTCAGAATGACGCTTGTTACCACCACATCATCAAAACCATCATGAAACATTTATTTTTGAAAGCGGCGGCGGCGAGCCCGGATATCCGTATCGCCGATCCCGCCTACAACGCACAAAAAATCGTCGAGATCATCGTGGCGCAACAAAAGAAGGGGACGGAGCTTCTGGTCTTCCCCGAGCTCTCCCTTTCCGGCTACACCTGCGGCGATCTCTTCCTGCAAAAGACGCTCCTCGACGGCTGCCTCGATGCCCTCAAAACCGTCACCGAGAGCACAAAGGGGCATACCATGCTCGTGTTCGTGGGGCTCCCGATCGCCTATGAGAACAAGCTCTACAACTGCGCCGCGGCCGTCTCGGACGGCAAAGTCCGCGCCCTCGTTGCGAAGAGTTACTTCCCCAACCACAACGAGTTCTACGAGCTCCGCCACTTCTCGAGCGGGAAGGCGCTCGGCTGCATCGGCGCAGTCCGCCTGTGGGAAGGGGCTTGGGCATCCATATCCCCGAACGTCCTCATCTATGACGAAAAGCACCCCGAGGTCAAGATCGGCTGTGAGCTGTGCGAGGACCTCTGGGTCCCCACTTCTCCCTCGATCGCGCACTGCAAGCACGGCGCGAGCGTCATTGTGAATCTTTCCGCCTCCAATGAACTCGTGGGGAAGCGCGACTACCGCCACACCCTCATCGCGGCGCATTCGGGCAAGAACCTCTGCGCCTATGTCTATTGCGGTGCGGGCGTCTCCGAGAGTGTCTCGGACATGGTCTTTGCGGGGAACAATATGATCTACGAAAACGGCAGCTGTCTTACAGAAGCGGCTCCCTTCTCGGGGGAGGTCTGCGAGGCGGAGATCGACGTCGGCTTCCTTCTCAATGAGCGCCGCCGCAAGACTTCCTACCGCGACTGCGACGGACCGCTCACGAACGCGCAGGAAGAGTATGCCCAATGCCCTGCCAATTTCCTGACGGACGCAGATCTTACCCTTCGCAAAGTGGACCCCATGCCCTTCGTCCCGCATGAGGAAGGGGAGCTGTATCTGCGCGCTTGGGAGATCCTCGATATGCAGGCGAATGCCCTCGCCCGCCGCATTGCCCATACCCATGTCCGCAATGCGGTGCTCGGAATTTCGGGCGGGCTGGATTCCACGCTCGCACTCCTCGTCACTTGCCGCGCCTTCGATCTTCTCAAAAAGGAGCGCGAAGATATCATTGCCGTCTCGATGCCCGGCTTCGGCACGAGCGTGAAAACAAAGAGCAACGCGACCTCGCTCATGCAGGCGCTCGGCGTCTCTACCCGCAATATCCCCATTTCGCAGACGGTTCTGCGCCACTTCAAAGATATTGGGCACGACCCCGACGACATCGGCGGCGCCTATGAGAACGCGCAGGCGCGCTACCGCACGATGGTCCTCATGGATATCTGCAACGAAGAGAATGGGCTCGTCGTCGGCACAGGGGATCTTTCCGAGCTCGCCCTCGGCTGGTGCACCTATAACGGCGACCACATGAGCATGTACGCCGTCAACTGTTCCGTTCCCAAGACGCTCGTGCGTCACCTCGTCCTCGCCGAGGCAAAGCGGCTGGGGGGAAGGGCAGAGATCGTACTACGCAGCATTCTCTCCACCGAGATCTCCCCCGAACTGCTCCCGCCCGATGCGCAGGGGCAGATCGCCCAAAAGACGGAGGATCTCATCGGCCCGTACGAGCTCAACGACTTCTATCTCCATGAATTTTTGCGCCGCGGCGCAAGCCCCGCCAAGACCTTGTATCTTGCCGAGCGCGCCTTTGGGGAAAAGTATCCCCGCGAGGTCTTGAAAAAGTGGCTCGTCGCATTTTACAGGCGGTTCTTCGCCCAGCAGTTCAAAAGGAGCTGCGTCCCCGACGGCGTGAAGGTGGGCTCCGTCTCCCTCTCGCCCCGCGCCGATCTTCGCATGCCCTCCGACGCCTCCTCCGCCCTCTGGATAGAAGA
>CANQCA010000120.1 GCA_947589585.1 uncultured Clostridia bacterium | reverse complement strand
CGGCATGCGACCCGCCTCATCTCCGTGTTCCTCATGGTCACGCTCTCCGTCGGCTTCTCGGCGGGCATCGGCATGGCAACGGATAAGATGCGCTATGCGTTCGATACCGTCTACCGCGAGCACAACGTGAGCGATTTCATCGTACGGGGCGCGGGAGATCTTGCCGAGAAGAAGGCGGAGATAGAAAGCCTCGGCTTCGAGGTCGAGACGGGCGGGCTCATGGAGCTTGAAAAAGGCGCCCTCGAACAGCGTATCTTGTTCTACAGCATTGAAGCGACCTTTTCGGGAACGGGCGAGGGGCCGACGCGGATCTACTTCTGCCCCGAGGACGAAGCGCGGCGGCAAAATACGCTCGAGACGATCGACGAGGCACCCATGCCCGAGGATGCCCCTTCGGATAGCATTCCGATCGCCGTGGAACGCGCCACTTCCCAGCTCAAGGAATATGCCCTCGGCGAGATGATCGGGGCGCACATCCTCGTGACCAACGTTTTGCGGGGAGAGACCCTTCTCGAAGGGGATCTCACCTTCGTCGTCACAAAGATCGTGCAAAATCCCCTCCACCTCGCCACGCGGCGCGATCCGAGCATGCTCCCGGAAGAAGGCGCCGCGGATGAATATCAAATGCTCGAGAGCATCTTCTATCTCGATAAGGCGCAACTTTCCTTCGGGGGATATCAGGCGGATCTCCCCCTCAACAGTCTCTATATCTCCGTTCCCGCACTCAAAGAGCGTGGCGGAATGCAGGGCGAGCTTTTCGACAGCGGATATGAAGCCGCGCTGAACGAGGCGAGAGAAAAGATCGAGGGAGTGTTCGCCGCTGAGCTTGCGGAACAGACCCCCACCCTCGGCGTTCTCTCCCTGCACGAGAATTTCACCTTTGCCTCCTTCTTTAATTATGCGGAGAAGGTCGAGCTGATCGGCTACGTCCTCATGATCGTGTTCGTGCTCGTCACCCTCCTCGTCGTGCTTTCGACGATGACACGGCTCTTGGATGAGGAACGTTCGCAGATCGCCTGCCTCATGACGCTCGGCTACTCGCCCGCACGCATTCTTTCGAAGTATCTCCTCTTCGCCCTCGTGGGCACCCTTATCGGCGCAGTCGGGGGCTACTTCGCGGCCATGGGCCTTGCGTACGTCATCTACGTGAACTTTAACTGGAACTTTGCGATGCCGCCCTTCCCCGCCCATGTTTCGCTTGCCTTCTTCACGATCGTAGCGAGCGTCATCCTCGTCGCGACGCTTGCGGCAACCGTCATCGCGGGGCTGAGAAAGATGCGCGTGCAGCCTGCAACGCTTCTGCGTCCCAAGTCTCCGAGACCGGGGAAGAAGGTCATCTTCGAACGCATTCCCGCACTTTGGCGGCGCATTCCCTTCAAGATGAAGTCCACGCTCCGCAATGTGCTCCGCTTCAAGACGCGCTTTGTGATGACCGTCGTCTCCGTCATGGCGTCCACCGCCCTCGTCTTTGCGGGGCTTGCCGTGCTCGACTGCTGTATTTTCGGGGATATCGGAACGTTTGCAATGGTCGTCGTCGCCATCGTCGTGCTCGTGTTTGCTGCGCTTCTGAACGCCGTTGTCATCTACACGCTCACGAATATCAATATCTCCGAGCGGGAACGCGAGCTCGCCACCCTGATGGTGCTCGGCTATCACGACAAGGAAGTGACGCTCTATGTGTATAGGGAAATTTACATTACGAGCGCGATCGGAATTGTGCTCGGCATCCCCTTCGGCGTGTTGCTCTTGACGTTTATTTTCAGCCTGCTCTCCTTTGGGAGCATCGCGGGGATCAACGTGTATGTCTGGCTCGTCGCGCCCGTCATGTCCCTTCTCTTCACCTTCATCGCCACCCTTTTACTGCGGCGGAAGATCGTCAAGATCGACATGAACGCCTCCTTAAAGGCGATCGAGTAAGGCTGTTTGGATGATGTGTAAAGCAAGGGCGGGCGCCGTACGGCGCCCGCCCTTGCTATAAGATTTTATGGAGATTGGATGATCGGATCGGAGGAAGGGCAAAGCCCTACCCCTTCAAAGGGGGAGGATGGCGAACGTAGTGAGATAGGTGGGAGCACTTATGTTCAACCCCCACCACCCGCTACGCGGGAGCCGCCCCCCTTCAAAGTGGGCAGCTCTCTACCCCCACCACCGCCTATGGCGGAGCCTCCCCCATGGATGGGGTAGGCCAACCCTTATCAGTCACCTGCGGTGACAGCTTCCGGACTGCGTAGTTCGGGATCCTTCGGGCGCTTCGCTCCTCAGGATGACGCGGTTGACGGGCGCGGCTCAGGAAAACGCGGTTGACCCGTGGACTTCGTATGAGGGGATTCTCTCGGCTTCTGCGAAGCCTCGGAATGACAGGAAAGCCGGCGCGGCTCAGGATGACGCGGGTGGGCCCTTCTTTTCGTCTTTAGGGCGGCACATATGGCAGCCCGCGCAGCAGCCGTTGCAGCCGTCGCAGGAGCTCTTGCCCTGCAACTTTCGCCGTATGGAGAAGGCGGCGACGGCGACGACAAAGCCCGCCGCGGCGATGATGATGAGGATCTCCCACCAAGTCATTGTTTTATCTCCTTATCCCCTTCGTCCGAGGCGATCGCCACCTCTTCGAGAGGTTCAATCTCGGACATGGGTGCCTCGTTTTTCGCGACGGGGTGCTTTTTGTTCCAAATCACGATGCCCGCGATGCCCGCTCCGACGACGGCGAGAATGGGGAACAGCGTCCACCACCAACTGCCGATGAGATAGATCGCCGCGGAGACGAAGTAGGAAGTCGCGATCCAGAAGAGAAGCGTCCACTTGAACTTGCCCTTGGGAAGCTCCGCCCTTGCCGTGGCGCATGCCGCGAAGCAGGGAATGGTGAGCATGTTGAAGGCGATGAAGGCGAGGAGCGCGGGGATGGTGATGCCCGTCTGCCCCATCAAGGTGATGACTTCGCTCACGCCCTCCTCGGTCGCTTCAAATCCCGCAACGAGGCAGGCAGCAAGGGTGGAGAAGGTCGCGATGACGTTTTCCTTCGCAATGAGCCCCGTGATGGCGGCGACGGCGAACACCCAACCTGCCGCTCTTCCGAGCTG
>CANQCA010000119.1 GCA_947589585.1 uncultured Clostridia bacterium | reverse complement strand
GGCGCCGTAGCGCTTTTCCACCGCCTCTTTCACACGGGTCACAATATCTATATGCCCGCCTTGGCCGATTATTCCGTTCGATTTTAGCGTAATGATGATTTTTTCACGTGAGAAGGGCGCCTTGTCCGAGCGGGTAACTTCCACCTCGCTATCAAGTTGGTATTCCTGCAAGATGTAGCTTTCGATCTCTTTCCCGTCCGCCTCTTCGAGCCGCGAACTGCAAGCCTGCAGGTAGCCGCTATCCAAGGAGATCGCAGAAGATGCGGGAAAATCAAGTTTTCCGCTCCCGGCAAAGCCGATAATGGGCGAGATCATGACGGCGAGAATGGCCAGCTTCGCGCAGCCCCGGATAAATTTGCCCGTCTTCCCGCACGGGGTTATGACGGTGATCACGGCAGTAAGCAAGATGACACCCGCGATCGCAAGAATGTAGCTTTTCATCAATAGATCGCCCCCGTAGAACAGATGAGAAGGATGATTGTAAGAAAGTAGAGAAACGCAACGCACAGAAGGGCTGCGAGGAAGTAGCCGCTGTCCTTTGCGACCCCGGATAAAAAGCAAGAGATCTTCCCGCCGACGGGCTCCGTCGCCGCCGCAGCAAGGCGCAGAAAGAGCTGAAACGCCGCAAAGAGCAGAGCGGGCCTCAGGATCGTCCCCGCGAGCAGAAAGAGCGCAAAGGAACCGATGGCATTTTTTATGAGCACACTCCCTGCGATGACGATGTCCACCCCGCCCGAGAGGAATCCCCCGACGATGGGAACAGAACCCGAGATGACGTACTTCATCGCGCGCAGGGAGAGCCCGTCGTACTGCGCCGCAGAGATGCCCTGCACCGTCAAAAAAATGCCAAAAAGCCCGAGTGTAAGACCGATGAGCCACTTCGAAAAGGATTTGAAGAGCTCTCCGAGCTTTTCCGTCCTGACGTCCTCCGAAAGATTTCCCACGAAGGCGAGGATGATGACGATGACGGCGGCGGGCATGACGACGGTCGTAAACAGTTCGGAAACGGCGCCGCTCATAAAGGCGACGGCGGGACGGTACACCCCCACCGAGACGGTCCCCCCGCTCGCAGCCATGAGCGTGAGCAGGATGGGATAGACGAGCTCCATTTGCCTCTGCATGGCGGAAATGGCGGAAAAGCCCGCTTGAAGGACGCCGATGAGGGATGCGAGGACGAGAGCGCCCACGGAAATATAGGCTGCGAAGTGTATTATGTCTGACGTAGTACTTTGCAAAAATCCGTTTTTTGCGGAATTCAGGATCCCGCAGAGGATGGCGACAGCGAGTATCGCCGCAAATGCGGGGAGCATCCCCTGCCCCTCTTGCCACACGAGCCCGACAACGGAGGATAAAAGCGAGGAGTAGTCGAGCGCATAATCCCCCGTGATCACGCTCATGATCTTTTCTTTGAGGGAGACGCCCTTGAACTCTGAGAGCGAGGAAAGGTAGCTTTGAAGCTCCTTCGTATCCAGCGTTTTGAGCATTTCTTCCACCGCATCCTCTAAGGCGTCGAGGGCGGCCTGCTCTTCCTCGGAATAGGCGCGGGCGTGCGCCGTTCCCCTTCCCAAAGACAGCAGGGCAGCGAAAAGTATAAGGGCGAGGAGCACGAGGAAGATGCGTTTGTTTCTTCTTTGTCTTTTGCGAAGGGTTAAAAGCGCCGCCGTCATATGAGCTCCAGAAGGCTCACGATGAGCTCCAAGACATTTTCAATGATGGGAATTGCGAGGATGAGAATGAGGATCTTGCCGCAGAAGGTGAGCTTATCTGCGAGGGAGGCTTGTCCGAAGTCCGTCAATAGCCCCGCACTGAACTCCACGAGATAGCCGATCCCCACCATCTTGAGAAGGATCTTGACAAGCGAGGAATCGATGCCCGAGATCTCGGCGATCTTTCCGAAAATGGAGATGCTGTCCTTGAAGAGTTCAAAGACGAATAAAAGCAATATGATACTGCCCGCGATCGTGACGGCGAAGGCGAGCTCCGGTTTGGTCTCTCTGAGGATGAGGGCAGCGACCGCCGTAACAAGGGCGATCCCCACGAGCTGAAAGATCGCCATGCTAATAAACTCCGAAGATTTCCTGTATCGTCTTGAAGAGATCGCCGATCATCGTCACTGCAACGGTGAGCGCGATGACGAGCCCGACGATGGAGACGACGGTGGCGACGTCGTCGCGGTCGGATTTTTTTAAGATCTGGCACACCACCGTGATGATGATCCCGATGGCGGCGAGCTTGAAGATGATGGAGATATCGATCATATGATGAGGATGACGATGGCGAGCCCGGCAAGTAGCCCGAGTTTGAGATAGAGGGAGCTCTTTTTTGCGCTCTCCTGCTCGGAGGACGCCTTCTTCTCGGTAAGGTACTGCTTTTTTGCGCTGAAAAAGTCGCGTTGGGAGAAGCTGTCCCCCTTCCCGAGCATCGCAAAATAGCCCTGTGCGTCGCTCTTTTCCTCATCGGTGAGAAAGGAATATTTTATCGCAGGTTGGCGTTTTTCCGAAAATTCTTTGAGCGTCTTCGCAAATTCCCCGCTATATTCGAATGCGGCGAGAAATTCAGCAAGCGGCTTCCTCGAAAAGGAGAGTTCGCTTATGTACCTTGCGTTGAACGCCTCGAACTGTGCAAAGAAATTTTTTCGCGAGCGGTACTTATTGGCGGCAAGATAGCCGATCAGCACGCTGAATGCGATGATGAGCCCGCTCAAAAGCAGTCTTATCCACATGGGTTCCCCTCCCCGTCTAAAATTTGCCCGACGCTCCCCAGCCCGTCGAGGATGACATAGTGTGAAAAGAGCTTTTCGGGGACGTCTCCGAACCTTCGAAGGTGGGCGGAAGCGAGCACGCAGATCCCGCTGCAAATCGCCCTTCTCACCGCCGCATAATCCTCGGGAAGGAGCTCGTCCGTCACGATGAGCTCGGGGCGCATGGCACGGATGCCCGCCGTGAACGCCGTCATCTTGTCCGCAAAGCGGATGACATCCGCCGTCGCACCGAGATCCCCCGCCGAAAGCTCCCCCCGCTCGTCGCTCACGAGGATATTTGCGGCTGTCTTTTCGCTCACCGTGCGGCAAAGGTCGCGAAGAATGGTCGTCTTCCCCTCGCCCGGCGGCGCCATGATGAGGACGG
>CANQCA010000118.1 GCA_947589585.1 uncultured Clostridia bacterium | reverse complement strand
CCGCCGTCCGCAACCTGGAGATATTAAAAAACAACGCAGAGGGGAAGAAGCGCGGGTCTCTATTGGGCCTTCTCGACGTCAACAAGACGCCCATGGGCAGCAGAAAACTTGCCGCCATGCTCACCGCTCCGCTTGCGGTCAAAGAGGAGATTGAGGCGCGGCTCGACGCCGTGGACGAGCTCTTCAAGGCGAGCGTCGCCCTCATGGGCATTCACGAAACGCTCGGCGGCGTGAAGGATTTAGAGCGGCTCACGGGGCGCATCTCCAACGGCAATCTGCAGCCCAACGACTGCCTCACCCTCTCCGCATCCCTCGCCGTCATTCCCAATCTCAAATTCCGCCTTGCGGGATTTACTTCCAAACTCTTACAGGAGATAGCCCAAGACCTTATCGACACCAAGAAGATCTGCGACCTTCTCGATAGCGCCATCGACCCGCACGCCACCACCTTGAAGGAGGGGAGCTATATCCGCGCGGGCTACAATACGCGGCTGGACGAGCTGCGCGAGACGCGGGCGCACGGGCAGACCCTCCTCGCCCAGCTCGAAGCGCGCGAGCGCGAAGCGACGGGCATCCGCACCCTCAAAGTGGGATACAATCGCGTGTTCGGCTACTATATCGAAGTGAGCAATTCCTTCAAGGACCGCGTTCCGTACACCTATACGCGCAAACAGACGCTCGCAGGCGGCGAACGCTACACGAGTGAGGAGCTCAAATCGCTCGAACGCAAAATTCTGGGCGGGGAAGAGGAGGCGGCGCGCCTTCAGGAGCAGATCTATGCAGAGCTTCTCTCCGTCCTCGAAAAGAACATCCCCGTTTTGAAGCGCATCGCTTCCGCCGTCGCCATACTCGACTGTCTTGTATCGCTTGCCGTCGTCGCCAAGGAAAATAAGTTTGTCCGTCCCGTCATGAAGGAAGAGGGCGCGCTCATCATCGAAGAGGGGCGGCACCCCGTCGTCGAGAAGATCTCCAAGGAGCGCTTCGTCCCCAACGACTGCCTTTTGGACGGCGAGGAAAATCGGACGCTCATCATCACAGGGCCCAACATGGCGGGAAAATCCACTTACCTTCGCCAGGTCGCCCTCATCGTCTTCATGGCGCATATCGGCTCCTTCGTCCCCGCAAAGCGGGCAGAGGTTCCCCTCACGGACAGAATTTTTACGCGTATCGGCGCGAGCGACGACCTCATCTCCAACCGCTCCACCTTCATGGTGGAGATGACCGAGGTCGCCAACATTCTGCGCAATGCAACGAGAAAGAGCCTTCTCATCCTCGACGAGGTGGGGCGCGGCACGAGCACCTTCGACGGGCTCTCCATCGCATGGGCAGTCATCGAATATCTGAGCGAAAAAGTGCGTGCGAAAACGCTCTTTGCCACCCACTACCACGAGCTCACCGAGCTCGAAGGCAAGTTGGAAGGGGTGAAGAATTATAAGATCAGCGTCAAAGAGATCGGCGGGTCCATTGTCTTTTTGCGCAAGATCATGCGGGGCGGGGCATCCAAGAGCTTCGGCGTCGAAGTCGCCGCGCTCGCAGGCGTTCCCCTCGAGGTCACCGACCGTGCAAAGCGCATCTTAAAGACGCTCGAAAAGACGGAAGCGCGCCGCATCTCCGCCTCCGAGGAGCAAGAAGAGGAGCCTCTGGAAGAGGAGGGCATCGATCTCAGAGAAGAGCTTTCGGGGATCGATACGAATACGCTCACGCCCTTGCAGGCGCTCGCCATTCTTTCCGAATGGAAGGAGAAACTCAAATGAAGATCCACATTCTTTCGCAGGAAGTATTCAATAAGATCGCGGCGGGGGAGGTCGTCGACCGCCCCTATTCCGTCGTGAAGGAGCTCGTGGAGAACGCCATCGACGCGGGCGCCACCGAGATCTCCGTGGAGATCGAGGGCGGCGGCAAACAGCGCATATGCGTCACCGATAACGGCGGCGGAATCGAGAAAGAGGACCTTGCCACCGCCTACCTTCCCCATGCCACGAGCAAGCTCTCCTCGGCGGAGGATCTCTTCGGCGTCAAAACGCTCGGCTTCCGCGGCGAGGCGATCGCGTCCATCGCGGCAGTCTCCAAAATGCGCATCGTCTCCCGCACGGAGGGCGGCGACGCCTTTTCTCTTGCCTCGGAAGGGGGAAAGCTCGGCGAAATTCAGCCGGCGGCGGGGGCAAAGGGCACGCAGGTCACCGTCGAAGAGCTCTTCTTCAACACGCCCGCCCGCCTCAAATTTTTAAGATCGGATGCGCAGGAAGAGGGGGACGTTTCCAATATGATGGCGCGCTTTATCCTCTCCCGCCCGGATATTTCTTTTACCTACAGCGCAAATGGGAAGCTCAGATATCGCTCCTTCGGCGACGGGCTCGCCTCGGCGATCATGAATGTGTACGGCGCGGGCATTCTCGATAATCTCTATGAGATCGACGCCGATAAGCACGGCATTAAGCTTCGGGGCTTCATCGGCAACCAAAACTTTTCCAAGCCGAACAGGACCTATCAGAGCCTGTTCGTAAACGGCAGATATGTCGTCAACCAGACGGTCTCCGCCGCGCTCACGAACGCCTATCAAAGCTACCTCATGAAGCGGCAATATCCCTTCTATGTGCTCTTTTTGGACGTTCCGCCCGAGATCGTGGACGTGAACGTCACTCCAAATAAGTCCGACGTCCGCTTTGCGGATAACGGGGTCATCTATGGGAGCGTCTACTCTGTCGTCTCGGCGGTTTTGGACGGCAATTCCCGCGCCCTCGAATACTTGGCGAGTGCGCCTGCAAAGAAGAGCATTCCCGTGCAGGAGAGAATTTCCATAGAAGAAAACGCCCCTGCATCTACCGCGCCCTTAAAAGTTTTGCCGCCCATGACCTATGAGGATGCGAAGAAGGAGCTTGAATTCGACATTCCGCCCATGGCGGGAAAAGTCAGCCTTCCCCGCCGTACCTTCGACCCCACTGCGCCCTTCGAGGTACACTCTCCCAAGGCGGAGGAAGAGAAAGAGGACGCCTTCGAGGAGAACAAGAAGATGCTTCTCGAAGAGGAAAAAAAGCAAAAGCAGCAGAAGGTGGATGTGAAGAGCCTCCGCTTCAAGGGGGAACTCTTCCGCACCTATCTCTTCTTTGAATGCGGGGACGACGCCTATATCAT
>CANQCA010000117.1 GCA_947589585.1 uncultured Clostridia bacterium | reverse complement strand
CCCCGCCGCGGGTTCGTCGAGGATGAGCACCTCGGGCTTTGTGACGATGACCCCCGCGATGGCGACGCGGCGCTTCTGCCCGCCCGAGAGGTCGAAGGGAGACTTCGAAGCAACTTCGCTGTAGTCGAGCCCGACCGTTTCGAGCGCATCCGAAACCGCCCGCTTTATCTCCTCTTCCGTCGGCTTTTGCCCCTTTTCGGCGAAGTTCTCGAGCCCGAAGGCGACGTCCTTTTCCACCGTCTCGGCGAAGAGCTGGTATTCGGGGTATTGGAAGACCATGCCCACCCTTTTGCGCAGGGCACGAAAGTCCGTATCTTTACTCGTGAGGTCGAATTCGCCCACTTGAAGGACGGGCGCGGGGGGCAAGATTTCCCCCTTTTTGGGCTTCTTGGGCTTGTATTTTTTGAGGGAGGAAGGCACGCGCAGAAGGCCGTTCAAATGTTGCACAAAGGTGGATTTTCCGCTTCCCGTGTGCCCGATGACGCCGAAAAATTCCCCCTCCTCAATGGTGAGAGAGACGCCTTCAAGCGCCTTCGCCGCAAAGGGCGAGCCTTCGTTGTAGGTATAAGATAGATTCTCGCAGACGATCCTCATAGGGTGCTTCCCCCTTTGAGATGAAGCGCGATCTCATCGGCGAGCGACGCGATATCGAGGGTATCTGTCACGGACATGCCCCCCTCGGAGAGGCTCTTGCATATCCTTCCGATGCGCGGGAGCGTGAGGCTGAAGGTGAGCAGCTCCTCGTGGCGGGAGAAAATCTCTTTGGGGGTGCCCTCCATCACGATCTCGCCCCTGTTCATCACGATGGCGCGGTCGGCGAGCAGGGCTTCTTCCATGAAGTGGGTGATGAGAAGGACGGTGATCCCCTCCTCCTTATTGAGGCGGAGGGCGACGTTTGCGATCTCCCTTCTCCCCTTCGGATCGAGCATCGCCGTGGACTCGTCGAGGATCATGATGCGGGGCTTCAAGGCGAGCACGCCCGCGATGGCGACGCGCTGTTTTTGCCCGCCCGAGAGCCGTGCGACTGTAGCATGTCTGTATTCTTCCATGCCGACAGCCTGCAGGGCAAAGTCGATGCGCCGCCCGATCTCCTCGCGGGGAAGGGCGATATTCTCCGCACCGAATGCGACGTCGTCTTCCACGATGGATGCGACCGTCTGGTTGTCGGGATTCTGAAAGACGACCCCGACTTGCCTTCTGATATCAAAGAGATTTTTGTCGGTAAGAGGAGTATCGAATACGCGGATCTCGCCGCCGTCGGGGGCCAGAATGCCGTTGGCAAGACGGGCGAGCGTGCTCTTTCCGCTCCCGTTATGCCCGAGAACGGCGACAAACTCCCCCTCTTCCACGGTAAAATTCAATCCCTTGATACGAAAGTCGGCCTTTCCCTCTTCCGAATAGGCGAAATCGACATTCCGAAATTCCAACGCGTGCATGCTTTTTCCTGCAATCGATACCTTATTTTGGATATTATACCAAACTTTGCGCGCTTTTACAATGAAAACGCAGTGAAAATCAAAAAATTTTGTTTTCCCGCACCTTCCCTACGTCAGCTCTCCTCTGTGCTGAAACAGCGGATGCGCCCCGATCGCTAAAAAGTGAAAGCTATTTCGCACGGTGATGCATAAAAGAGAAGGACCCGACAAAGGTCGGGTCCATAAATTTGGAAAAAACCAACTTCCTACCATCAAATTTTTTATGTATTTATTCCAATACAACGCTGCCTCGTTATAGGTATACGTATTGGTCTTTTCTGTAGTAAACGTACCGCCATTTGCTCCGAAATTGAGGGGTGCGGATGCCGTTGGAAACAAATTTGGCATTCTGCATCGAGACTTGGATCTCTTCGTCTACCCCACTTCCGATTTTAATATGGTTGTTGCCGCTGGAATCTTCAACTGCTACGGTCAGGGCAGGGTGGCGAAAGAAGCGCGGGGCGGACCAAGGGTCTGACGCGTCATCCTGAGCCGAAAAGGTTTTACGCAGTCCACTCAAAAACATCCTCGAAGGATCCCGTCAATAAAAACTCGGACTTCGTATCTCGGGATTCTTCGGAGAGGGGCTCCCGCGTTTTCATCTTCGGGATCCTTCGGTCGCTTCGCTCCTCAGGATGACGCGAATGACCCAACCCCCACCACCCGCTACGCGGGAGTCGCTTCCTTCAAAGGGGACAGCTCTGCTCCCCCATCCGTCACGGCAAGGCCGTGACACCCTCCCCCTCGCGAGCGAGGGGGAGGGCTTTTGCGGACTTCGTATCTCGGGATTCTTCGAGGATGGGCTCGCGGTTTTCATCAGAATCAGTCGGCTCAGGATGACGCGGGTAACAGGGGCGGGAAACGGCAGGGGCGGTTAGCGGGAGCGCTTCTTTTTGCGGCGGATGAAATAAACGGCAAACGTGATGGCCGTGATGGAGAGACCTGATATGGGAAATACGATAAACAGGAGATCCACGACGATCGCATTCACGGAGTGCGGCGCGGAGACAGACTTGCTCTGAATGGTGAATTCGAGCTCGCCGAGCGGCAGTCCTTCACGCGCAAACGCATAGCCCCCTTCCGTCTTTTCGAGGGAGAGCCCACATTCTTCAACGGTATAAGGGGTTGTGATCGTAAGGGAGAACTCCCCGAACTTCGCCCATGCCTGTGCGGGCGAGAGGAGATAGCGGTAGCGGTAAGAATACGCCGTGACGTCGGGATAGAGCGGCCCTATGACCGTGTTCACGACGCGTCCCTTTGCGGGGATCTCCAAAGAGTAGCAAAGCCAGCGCATGAGATCTTCCTCGGACAGGGAAGAAAGATAGGCGAATGTGAGGCCGAAATTTGTGACCCCTCTGCTCTCTAAGTAGGCGATGGCGGCGTTGTACCAATCTATCTCGCCGACCCCATTCGGGCGATTTTCCACCACCCATGTCCGAAACATGGTGCATCGCTCGCTCGTCTGTATCTGCGCATCCTCGACGTAAGTGCGCTTTCCGCTCGCGAGCCCGCTGCCTTGCTTTGCGACCTTCGTATACTTGATCTGCGGCTTCTCGCCGACGGCAAAAAAGTTTACCGGATCATCTTTATCATTGAGATACAAAAGAAGCACCAAATTGCCGTCTTCCAAGAGATAATCCCTGTAATGATCGCAGAGAAT
>CANQCA010000116.1 GCA_947589585.1 uncultured Clostridia bacterium | reverse complement strand
ACAAAGGAGGACGTCGCGGCGTCGATCGCCCTTGCAGACGACAACGGGGCCACCCATGTCTCGATGTATGCCCTCACGCCCGAGGACGGAACGCCCATCTACACCGACTATCTGAACGGCGAACTTCCCGACGGCGACGAGGTCGCCGCCCTCTACGACTATGGCTTTGATCTTCTCAAAAAGCGGGGCTACATGCGCTACGAGGTGAGCAATTTCTGCAAGCCCGGCTTCGGCAGCCGCCACAACCTCAACTATTGGAAGCGCGGGGAATATATCGGGCTGGGCGTTTCGGCGAGTTCTTTCTTCTTCGGGAAGCGGTTCACCAACACGTTCGACTTGGACGAGTACATGAAGTGCATCCTCTCGGGGCACTATCCCGTCATCGAGAGCGAGGAAGTGACGGAGAAGGACGCGAAGTTCGAGTTTGTGATGCTCGCCCTGCGCACCGTGTTCGGCATTTCTTCCGCCGCCTACAAAAAGCAGTTCAAGAGCGATTGGAAGGAGGACTTCAAGGCGGCATACGAGAAGACGAAACAATATCTCGAAGAAGCGGGGGACATTACGAAAATCAAGGACGAATACCTCTACGTGCAGAACCAAATTCTGACGGAATACATGGAATAAACGGAAGGTAAAATTGTGCCCCGCGCCATATCAGCGCGGGGCTTTTGCAATATTTGTGGCCAAGCTCGGAATGACATATTTGACCCTTGGCGCCCCCTTGAGGGGGAGCTGTCACCGTAGGTGACTGAGGGGGTGTCCACCCCTTCCGTCGCCCAAGGCGATACCCACCCCTCGAGGGGGGGAGGCTTCCAAGAATCGTCATGCTGAGCGAAGTCGAAGCATCACCTAATTTTTCACACCAACTTGTTATACTCTTCGTCGGAGACGGGTTCGAGCCATTCGTTGGAAGTATTCACGCCGGGAACTTCGACGGCGAGATGAGAAAACCAACTGTCCTTCGCCGCGCCGTGCCAGTGCTTCACGCCCGCGGGAATGTTGACGACGTCGCCCGGGTGCATCTCCACGGCGTCCTTTCCCCACTCCTGGTAGTAGCCGCGCCCCGCGACACAAATCAAAATCTGCCCGCCGCCCTTTTCCGCGTAGTGAATGTGCCAGTTGTTGCGGCACCCGGGTTCAAAGGTGACGTTGAAGATGCCCACCTGCTCCTTGGAGATGGGGGCGAGGTAGCTCTTTCCGCTGAAATACTGCTTGAAGCCGTCGTTGGGCGAACCGATGGGAAACACCATCTCGTTTGCATGCGCCGCCATCGCGGTCCGGGCGTCTTCTTCCGCCCAAATTTCTTTCGCCATGTTGAAGACAGCCCACGCCTTCGGCCAGCCCGCGTAGAAGGCGACGTGGGTGACGGCTGCGGCGATCTCCTTCTTTGTCACGCCCGCCTTTTTCGCGTTCTCCAAATGGTATTTGAGGGAGCTATCCGTAATCCCCGACGCCATGAGCGCGACGACGGTGACAAGGCAGCGCGTCTTGTGGTCGAGGTCCGGATTGTTCCAATTCTCGCCGAAGAGGATATCGTCGTTGAAGTGTGCAAAGTCGGGGGCAAACGCGCCGAGTGCCTTCCTTCCCGCATCCTGTGTGATCTTTTCCATATATACTCCTTTTTAATTGTTATCTGTGTTTAAGCTGTTCACCCATTCCGCAACGACGCTCTGCGCCGCACCGCCGTCGAAGCGTCTGCCCGTAAGCCATGTTGCGTCACTTGCGAGGGCCTGGATATCGGAGAGACTTCCGCTGATGGGGCTCGATCCCGAGGTGCAGAAGGGGATGATGGTCTTGCCCGCGAATTCGTAACTTTCAAGGAAGGTGTAGATGACCTTTGGCGCCTTGCCCCACCAGATGGGATAGCCGAGGTAGACGACGTCGAAGGCACCCATGTCCGAGACAGAGCTTTCAATTTGCGGTCGGGCAGTCTTATCGTTTTGCTCCTTGTTTGCGCGACAGGAGGCATTGTTGTAGGCAAGATCTTCTTGTGTATAGGGCTGCGCGGGCACGATCTCATAGAGCGTTCCGCCCGAGACATCTGCGATCTTTTCCGCTACGCCTTTCGTCGTACCCGTCGCCGAGAAGTAAGCGACGAGGATATGACTTGTTTCTGCCGTGTAGGAGTAGACGATCTCCACCTCTTTATTGCCCATATTCCAATATTTTGATGAGGCCGTCATGAGGGTCTCCCATTCCTCGGGGGTACCTTTGTAAATAATTTTCGTGATCGCACAATCGGAGATCGCGTATTTATCGATATAAGTGACGGATTTCGGAACGGTGAGCTCGGTAAGCGTCGCTCTGCGGAACGCCGCCACGCCGATTTTTTCCACCGTTTCGGGAATGACGCTTTTGTTGCTCCCGCGAATAAGCGTGTTTGTTTCGAGGTCTATGAGGCAATTTCCCGCACCCGAATAATGCGTGTTCCCCGCCGCGACCGTAATCGTGTCAAGTGCGCCGCAGTTGTTGAACACGTCGTCGCCAAGTTCCGTAAACCCGGCGGGAAGATAGATGGATTCGAGCGAACTGTTGCCCGAAAAGGCGTTGTTGCCGATTTTTTCGAGCTTGCTGTCCGTGCCGATATTCACGGAGACGAGTGCGTCTTGATTGTGGAAGGCGTTCAAGCCGATTTCTACAACGCTGCCCGGTATGGTCACGGAGAGAATGTCGGAAGTGTGCTTTGAGTAGGCGAATGCGCTCTCGCCGATCCCCACAACGGGCAAGTTGTCATGCGTTGCGGGAATGACGATCTTCGCTTCCTGTCCCGCTCCCGTGACGATATAGCCCGCACTGTCCGCCGTCTTTTCATAGGTGATGCTTGCCGTCGGCTCGGAAGTGTCCACCGCCCAATGCGCAAAGAGCGTCGTATCGCCATTCACGCGATGCGTTTCAAAGTTCCAACCCTCGGCGTTTGCGTCTGCGGAAACAAACCACCCTTGGAACAGGAGTTCGCCGTTTGACGGAGAGGACGGAACGCGCACGGGATTGCCCGCAAGCACCCTTTGGCTCTCGACCGCACTTCCGCCTTGGCTGTCGAACGTTACGGTGTAGTATGTATCGTCGCCATGATCTGTGCCGTTATTGCCGCCGCCCGTTCCGCCGCAAGCGGCAAGAGCAAAGGAGAGGCACAGCATGACCGCTGTCAAAAGTAAAACAATCTTCTTTTTCATGATCTGCTCCTTAAAACTATTTGATCTCGCTGAATTTTTGCACACGCATTTTGAGGTGGTATTTCTCGCGAAGAGCGGCGATT
>CANQCA010000115.1 GCA_947589585.1 uncultured Clostridia bacterium | reverse complement strand
CGCACCCGTTCCACGACCGCGGGGATCTTTTCGAGCAAATAATCGACGTCTTCCTCGGTATTCTCCGCGCCGAGCGTGAGGCGAAGGGAGCCGTGCGCCACATCGTGCACCCGCCCGATCGCGAGAAGCACATGCGAGGGATCGAGGGAGCCCGAAGTGCAAGCCGAGCCCGAGGAAGCGCAGATGCCCTCGTCGTCGAGATAGAGAAGGAGCGCTTCGCCCTCACAGCCCTCGAAACAGAAGCTCACGTTGCCGGGAAGCCGCCGCTCCCGATCGCCGTTGAGGCTTGAGTGGGGAATGCGTGCAAGCCCGTCGATGAGTCTCGCCTGCAATTTCTTCAAGAGCGCATAGGTGGCACCCATGTCCGCGACAGAGGCCTTCAAAGCGGCTGTCATGGCGGCGATGGCGGGCAGATCCTCCGTCCCCGCGCGCTTGCCCCGCTCCTGTGCGCCGCCCTCGATGAGAGATAAGAGCGGGGCGCCCTTTTTCGCATAGAGCACGCCCACGCCCTTGGGGCCGCCGAACTTGTGCGCCGAGAGGGCGAGGTAGTCGCACCCGATGCTTTGAACGTCCACCGGGATATGCCCGACTGCCTGCACCGCGTCGGTGTGGAACAAGACGCCCTTCTCGCGGCAAATTTTGCCGATCTCCTCCACGGGTTGCAGCGTTCCGATCTCGTTGTTGGCGAGCATGACGGAGACGAGTGCGGTGTTCTCGTCGATGGCTTCTTTCACGTCCTCCGCCTTCACGATGCCCTCCTGCCCGACGGGGAGAAGCACAACTTCGAAGCCCTCTTTCTGCAGCTTTTCGAGGGTATGCAAAACGGCATGGTGCTCGATGGCGGTGGAGACGAGCTTCTTCTTTCCCTTTTTCGCGCCCGCATAGGCGGCGGAGAGAATGGCTTGGTTATCCGCCTCGCTCCCGCCCGAGGTGAAGAGAATCTCGCGGGGGGAGGCGTTCAAAATGCGTGCGATCTCCTCGCGGCTGTTTTCGAGGATCTCCTTGGCACGCTGACCCGCAGTGTGCAGACTGGAAGGGTTCCCGTAGAAATCCTCGCAGGTCTTGTTGTAAGCCTCGAGCGCGCAGGGCAGAATTTTCGTCGTCGCCGCATGGTCTGCATATACAAACATGGTGTGATACTCCGCAAAAATAAATTCCTATCTTTTCGATAGGAATTATAACACGGGGGAACAACTCTGTCAAGTGATTTCATGGGGAAAAAGCAATGTCGTTTGAAGAAGAAAGGCAGCACGACGATTTTAGAATGCGTATCCACCCCCTACCCCTTCCGAACGGGAGGGGGCATTTCCCGCTCCTCATTCCGAGACCTCGCGTCATTCTGAGCCCCCGCGTCATTCTGAGGCGCAGCCGAAGAATCCCGAATTACGAAGTCCGAAAAAAGCCTTCCCCCCTCGGGGGGAAGGTGGCACGGCGTAGCCGTGACGGATGAGGGGCAATAAGGTGCCACTATCAGAAGCCAACCCTCATCAGTCACCTGCGGTGACAGCTTCCCCCTTGCGAAGGGGAAGCCTTGCGGACTTCGTATGAGGGGATCCTTCGTTCGCTACGCTCCTCAGGATGACGCGTTTGACCCACATGCGCGGGGCAGGATGACGCGCATGTTCGAGGGCGGGATGACGCGTTTGTGGCAACAAAAAAAGGCCTTGCAGCGTTGCAAGGCCTTTTTTTGTTTGATAAATTTTATTCTGCTCTAAAGGGGATGAGGGCGGCGATGCGGGCGCGCTTGATGGCCGTTGCAAGCTCTCTCTGGTGCTTTGCGCAGGTGCCCGTCATGCGGCGGGGAAGGATCTTCCCGCCCTCGGCAATGAACTTCTTGAGCTTTGCCGTATCCTTATAGTCGATCGTGGACTTCTCCTGGCAAAAGAGGCAGACTTTCTTGAAGTTCTGCTTTTTGAAGTTCTTTTTGGGAGCGCGATCGCCCTTTTCCCTCTCTTCCTTGGGGGCTGCGTTCGCTGCAGGAGCGGCCGCCGTCTCTTCCTCGGTAGCGGGAACAACAACTTCTTCTTCCATATTTTACTCCTTATAATTTTGATGAAAACCGCTTTTGCGCACTATGCAAAAGGGGATCCCCACTCAGAAGGGGATATCGCCGTCGTCGTCGAAGGATTCGAGCTGCGGCTTTTTCTTGGCGGGCGCATTGTTTGTGCCCGAGGGGGCGGGTGCATCGTAGAAATCGTCTCCGCCCTGCGCTTTGGTCGTGAGGAATTCCACATCCTGTGCGATGACGTCGACAGCCGTGCGGCGGTTGCCCTGATTATCCTCGTAGTTGCGGATCTGGACGCTTCCCGAGACGGCGACTTTGGAACCCTTCTTCACGTACCTTGCGATGGTATCGGCGAGGCCGCGCCAAGCGGTGACGTTGAAGAAATCGGTCTGGCGTTCCCCGTCCGACGACGTATAGGAACGGTTGACGGCGATGGCGAAGTGGCATACGCTCACACCGCCCGAGGTCTCCGAAAGCTCGGGGTCGCGGGTGAGATTTCCTATCAAAAACACCTTATTCATCTTATTTTTCCTCTACTTTTGTGATCATACGCCTGAGCACGTCCTGCGAGATGCCCGCAACGCGGTTGAGCTCGTTGACTGCCTCTGCTTTTGCCGTGAACTTCATGAGGGCGAAGAAAGCATCCGATTTGTAGGAAATGGGGTAAGCCATCTTTTTGACGCCCCACTTTTCGAGTGATTCCACGCTGCCTTCGAAGGATTCGACGATATCGGTATACTTTTTCAGCTCCGCATCGATCGCTTCCTCGCTCATGTCGCTCTTGAGCAGAATAAGCATTTCGTACTTCATTCTCTTTTACCTCCCGGTCTTATTCGGCATACCTTTGCACGTTCGCCGTGCGGTATGCAAGGCAATGCGACTTTTGTTTCATTATACCCGATTTTTTTGGGAATGTCAACGCGTTTTGCGTGCGTTTTCATTTTCCCGCCATAAATGGTCTGTTAGTTTCCGGGTCCCCTTGTGAGCGCCTTGACGAGGGCAAGCGTTTCGCTGAGGGAAACCTCGCTCAGGTTCTTGACGATGTGGTAGATATCGTGGCCTTGATCATCCACCCCCTGATGGAAGACGATCCCATCTGTGTAGGCACGTGTCAAATTCGCATAGGGGGTCTCGTCGAGGAAGCCGTGGAACCACAGCTCTGTGAGCTTGGCGTCCTTCATGGAATCGGAGACGCCCGAGATCATGCTGTCCACATCGAGGATGGGGGTGCTCGTTTGATAGTCGAGATAGTCGAAGGGGGTAAGCAAGTTT
>CANQCA010000114.1 GCA_947589585.1 uncultured Clostridia bacterium | reverse complement strand
CCTGTTCATCGTTCTGTACCTTCTCATCAAAAAGCGCATCGTGGACAATATCGGGCGGGTGAACGATTCCCTCGGGAAGATCACGGGCGGAGATCTCGACGTCGTGGTGGACGTGCGCGACGGCATGGAATTTTCCACGCTTTCGGACGATATCAACGCCACCGTCGCCACGCTGAAAAAGTATATCGAGGCGGAGGCGAAGCGGCTCGATAAGGAGCTCGAATTTGCCCACCGCATACAGCTCTCTGCCCTCCCCTCCGTGTTCCCGCCCTATCCCGACCACTCCGAGTTTGAGATCTTCGCCTCCATGGACGCGGCGAAGGAAGTGGGCGGCGACTTTTACGACTTCTACTTTGCAGGAAGAAATAAATTCGTGTTCATGATCGCAGACGTCTCGGGCAAGGGCATCCCCGCCGCCATGTTCATGATGACGGCGAAGACGCATCTTCGCAACATGACGGAGAGCGGGATGGATATTGCGGAAGTGTTTACCGAGGTCAACAAGCGGCTGTGCGAGAACAACGCGGCGGATATGTTCGTCACGGCGTGGATGGGCGCCATCGACCTTGAGACGGGCCTCCTATCCTTCGTGAATGCGGGCCACAATCCCCCGCTTCTGAAACGTGCGGACGGCGAATTCGAATATCTCCGTTCCAAGGCGAATTTCATCCTCGCGGGCATGGATATGACGCGCTATAAGCGGCAGGAAGTGCAGCTTTTCCCGGGCGATGAGATCTTTCTCTATACCGACGGCGTGACGGAAGCCACCAACCCCGCCGAAGAACTGTTCGGCGAGGACCGCCTGCGCGCCTGCCTGAACGGAGCGGAGACGACGGATATGACTACGCTTTGCAGGAAGGTAAAGAGCGCCGTCGATACGTTTGCCGACAGCGCGCCGCAGTTCGACGATATCACGATGGTGGCGGTAAAGTTCAACGAATGTGCGAAGTGATCTTTTCTGCATGAAAAAACCCGACCGCAAAGGTCGGGGTCTTCACAATAATATCATAGCCGTTTTCCCCAACAGTGCCGCTTGCAACTGTTGCAAAAATACCCGCCGGAGACGTCGATAAGAAGATCGTCGCTCCCGCACAGTTCGCAGACGGTCTTGCCGACAGTGCGGTCGACGCCGCCCCCCACCTCTCCGAGATCGTCGTCGCCGAGCTCGTCCGCATCATGCCAACGTTCAAAATAGATGCATGCGTCGTCTAAGGAGAGTTTGATCTTTTCTTCCTTGGCGAGCGCAACGAGCTCCTCGGAAGATTTTGCGCGCTTGGCAAGCTCTATCAAATGAAACGGCGTCATGCATTTCTCCCCCTATGTTTTTAAGATAAAGTACGGTACTCCGATAAGAAAGCAGCCATGGACAACGATTTTCAAAGAAGCATCCTCATGATCGACGCAGAGAGCGCCGCAAGGCCGTTTTGCGAATATTTCAGGCAGATCGGCTATTTCGCATGCGTGGCGGAAACGCTCGAAAAGGCGCGGCAGCTCATGTCGCACGAAAAATTCGACGCCGTGATCTGTGAGGTGCGCCTTCCCGACGGCGATGCGGACGATCTTTTCGGAGAAAGCGCTGCGCCCGTCATCATTTTTTCGGCGGAGCAGTCGGATGAAGCCGTCATCCGAGCATTTTCGCGCGGAGCCTTTGACTATATCTTCAAGCCCTGCTCGCCCCGTGTGATGGCGGCGCGGATGGAGAGAAAGATCGGCTTGCGCGACCGCTCTGTTTCCGCCCACGGCATCACGCTGAACGTCACCATGCGCACGGCCATGTATGAAGGCCGCCCCATCAAGCTCACCTCTTCGGAATTCAACGTACTCTGCTTTCTGATGGCGCATCCCGGGGAATTTTTCTCCGCCGACGCCATCTATGAGCGCGTGTGGAAATCGCCGAGCACGCAGACGAGCGTCGTGCGCTTCCACATCTCCAACCTGAAGCGGACGCTCCTTGCAGTCACGGGGCAAAACCTCATCCTCTCCGAATTCGGCACGGGCTATGCATTTGCCGCCGAATAGCTTCTTCGCCCTCTTTTCTCCCCCTTCGGGACGTTTTCAGAGTGCGACGCCCGTGAGCTTTTCGATATCTCCCTTGCTCCAGAAGCTGTTTTCCCAATAAAAATACTCGTCCTTACGCTTTTTGAAGATGCGGAACGGCATATCCGTATTGTCGTAGATGTGGAAAATATCGCACACCTCGAGAAGCTCGGGCAAGAGAGCAAGCGCGCGGAAGTAGCGCGCCTATATTTTATCTTCGGGAACATCGTGTCCGCCGGATGCGAAGCGGCGCATCACGCGGTGGATGTTGATATTCACGTCCGCCGTCAGAACATAGATATAGCGGATAAAATACCCCTGCTCCTTTGCCCTGCGCAGAAGCTTCAAGTTCCTGTCGGTAGACATGACGGTCTCAAACGTAAAACTCTTGTGGATATCGAGCACATATTTGCGCATATCCTCGGCGAGCTCGGCCGCCTCCCATGCGTCGTCGAGGGTGAGCCACGGCGCGGAGATGACGATATTCGAATAGATATCCCCCTGAAAGAGCTTGCCGTCCTGCATGACCGTGCCGATCCTTCTTCTAAGCGACTTCAAATCGATGCCGGAAAGGTCCTTCCCGTCGTAATACACCGCGCCCTTCTGCGGCGTCTCGAAACCGAGCATGATGCGCATGAGCGTGGACTTCCCGCACCCCGTTGCGCCCACAAAGGCAACATACTGCCCGGGGCGGATCTTGATGGAGAGGTTATCCACGACGTTGGGCATGTTCTCGGCATAGCGGAAGGTCACATTGGTGAGCTCGATCCCGCCCGAAAGACGGGATAGGAACTGCTTCCCCTCCGAGACCTCGGGCGCCGTTTCGAGAATGGGCCGTACCATTTCGAGAACGGGCTTGATGTTTGCGATCGTCATCGTAATGTCCGCGAGGGACAAAAACGCCCCCGAGACCAAGCCGTACGCCGTGTTGAATGCATAGTAATCTGCGACGGAGACGCCGCTTTGGATCACCATATAGTACATCGCAAACGTGCCCGCGAGTGTGATGAAGAGGGTGATGACGTTCCCGAAGCGAAGGATGGCGGGCTTATCGTACGCCGCCTTTGTATAGCTCGCGTACACCTTTCCCCAGCGCGAGAAGGCGCGCTTTTCCGCCCCGTCAGTTTGATCTTTTGTATGCCCGAAATAAGAGCATAGCTCATGCCGCTCTCCTTTGCTTTACGCACAAAATCCGCCGTTCCCTTTCTGCTCGCCTCGCTCAAAACGCAGGCTACTCCTACCGCATCACTATACGCTTGGGCGGAGGAAA
>CANQCA010000113.1 GCA_947589585.1 uncultured Clostridia bacterium | reverse complement strand
AGCTCCAAGATCGGCAAGATCATGCCCTACACCTTTGCGCGGCTCGAGGATATCGACGTGCTCATCACCGACGATAATTTCCCCATGGAGCTCAAGGATAAGTTCACGAACAAGAACATCGTCGTCATGTAAGATCTCTTATACGAAAACAGCGGTGCGCCGCTGTTTTTTTCATGCAAAAAAAGATGATTTTTCACAACGTTTGGCGGGTAAAATGTTCAATTTTTTCATTAAAACACCCACTGTAAAATTTTCACAAAAAATTTACATTCAGGCGCAAAAAATGCTTGACCCCCACCCCCGTTTTTGTTATTATTTATCTATCGTTTTGCATTAAAAATGTATAATTCAGCAAGACGGTGAATAATTATTCATTTAAGGAGTAAAGAGATGAAAAAATTTGCGCTCATTGTGGTTTCTGCCGCGCTCGCGGCGTCCTGCATGATCGCCGCCGCAGCCTGTGGGGTTTCGGCCAAGTTCGTCGCCAACGACGCGCAGGATCTCCTGCAAGAAGACTTCGGCGTAGCCTTGAAGAAGGGCGATACCGAGATGGCCGCCGCCGTGAATGCCGTCATCGATAAATGGAACAACGACGGCACGATGACCAAGTACTTCGACTACTATAGCGATCTTGCCGACGAGACGAAGACGCCCACCGCGCCCGAAGGACTCAAACTTACATGGGATCTTTCCGCCTACACCGAGGAGCTTCATCTCTATACCGAGTCCGGCTTCGCCCCCTATGAATTTGTGCATACGAGCGGGTATGCCGTTTCGGACGGCGTGGAGGATCTGGGCTCATACAGCATCACGGGGCTCGACGTCGCCATTGCCTGCCAGGTCGCTGAAGAGCTCAACTGCAAACTCATCGTGCACGACGTAACATTCGATTCGATCATCACCAATCTGAATAAGCAATCGGAGAAGACGATCGCCGCAGCGGGCATGACGATCACCGAGGAGAGGAAGCAGGAAGTGGACTTCAGCAATATCTATTCCTCCTCGACGCTCACCATCGTGTGCGCGGAGGATGCGGGCTATACCAAGCTCGCCGATCTCAACAATCTGAAGATCGGCGTGCAGGAAGGCACGAGCGGCGACCTCATCGCCTCCGAGGCTTTGACAGCGGATGGCTATGAAGTCACGAACGAGGACGAAGAGACGACGACCATCAAGCTCACGGGCGCGGAAGTCGTCCAATACAAGACCTATGCCGCAGCCCTTGCCGCACTCAAAGCGGGCAAGATCGACGTTATCTTCATGGATAAGGTCCCTGCGCAGCTTCTCCTCGCAAACGCATAAAATGGAACTTTTATTGAATGCAAAAACGCTGGCCGATCGACTTCGGTCGGCGTTTCTTGTAGACGATCGCTGGAAACTCTACTTCGAGGGGCTCAAGAATACGCTCGAGATGTCCCTCTTCGCAGTCCTCATCGGCGTCGTGCTCGGGTTCCTCATCGCGACCGTCGTCTACACCCATAAGAAGACGGGCAGGCTCAAGATCCTCTCCGCGATCTGCCATGTGTATACGACGGTCATCCGCGGCACCCCCGTCGTGCTGCAGCTGTTCATCATGTACTTCATCATCCTCGCCACGGTGAAAAACGGCATCGTCGTCGGGTCTGTCACCTTCGGGCTCAACAGCGCCGCCTATGTCGCGGAAGTTGCGCGGGCGGGGCTCGAATCCGTCGACCCGGGGCAGATGGAAGCGGGGCGCTCGCTCGGGCTCTCCTATACCAAGACCATGGTGAAGATCATCCTGCCGCAGGCATTCCGCAACATCATCCCCGCCCTCTTCAACGAGTTCATCGCTCTCGTGAAGGAGACGTCGGTCGCGGGGTATGTGGGGATCGTGGATCTCGGGAAGATCCCCGGGCTCATCCAATCGAGGACGTTCGACTATCTCTTCCCGCTGCTCTTCGCCTCGGCACTCTATCTGATCGTCGTGTGCATCCTCACGCTCATCGAGAGGTTCATAGAAAAACAGCTCTCCAAGAGCGACCGCGGGAACGCAACTAAGTTCATCAAGGGGGGCAGAAAGAAATGCAAGAAAAGCAAGACGGCTTAGAAGAATTGCTCCCTCAGGAAGCACAGGAAGAGGTGCCCGCCTCCGCCGGGACGCAATTTGAGGGGGGCATGTCCGAGGAGCAGCCCGTCGAGGAGACGGCTTCCGAGACGGCCTTTTCCGAAGAAGAGACGATCCCCGAGGCACCCATGCCCGAAAAGCAGCCCTTGATCCGCGTGGAGGGGCTCAAAAAATCCTTCGGCGATCTCGAGGTCCTCAAAGATATTTCCGTCGAGATCTGCGAGGGCGAAAAGGTCGTCATCATCGGCCCCTCGGGGAGCGGCAAATCCACCTTCCTCAGGTGCCTGAACCTCTTGGAGATCCCCACCGAGGGCGCGATCTATTTCGAGGGCGCGGAGCTCACGCACGCTTCCGATCTCGACAGCCACAGGCGGAAGATGGGCATGGTGTTCCAGCACTTCAACCTCTTCCCCCACCTCACCGTCCTCAAAAATATCACGCTCGCGCCCGTTTCCGCCCGCCTTCACGACAGGAGAAAAAATAAGCTCAAGATCACGCGGAAACAGATCGTCGAGGAAGAGAAGGCACGCGCAATGAAGCTCCTCGCGCGCATCGGGCTCGAGGAAAAGGCAACGGCCTACCCCGCGACCCTTTCGGGCGGGCAGAAGCAGCGCATCGCCATCGTGCGCAGCCTTGCGATGAACCCCAAGGTCCTCCTCTTCGATGAACCCACTTCCGCGCTCGATCCCGAGATGGTGGGCGAAGTGCTCGCCCTCATGAAGGAACTCGCCGACGAGGGCATGACGATGATCGTCGTCACCCACGAGATGCGGTTCGCACGCGAAGTCTCCACGCGGGTGCTCTTTATGGATGAAGGGCGCATCGCCGTCGACGGCACGCCCGAGGAAGTGTTCGGCGATCCTAAGGACGAACGCCTCAAAAGCTTCCTCTCCAAGGTATTATAAAGCGTATATGAAAAGATCCCCGCTCCGGCGAGGATCTTTTTTCATAGGGAAAGCCCATCGCAGAACTGCGTTTCGCGACCCCAAAGGGGCAAGGCTTATTCTTTGGGAGGGGTAAGTTCAACGGTGTCTTCGGTGCCCTTATCCCCGCTATCCGCGGCAGCGACTTCGGACATGGTGGCCGCTTCTTCCGTCTCGGCAGGCTTTTCGCCGTCGGCAGCTTCCTCCTTCCGCTTGGCCGACTTTCTTCCCTCGGAGAATCTCAGCATGCGCTCTGTGAGGTCTTCTTTGAGCTCGGTGAGGGACTTGAACGGGAAGGCGAAGCTCGCCTTTTCCTT
>CANQCA010000112.1 GCA_947589585.1 uncultured Clostridia bacterium | reverse complement strand
CATAATGAAGGCGGGCTTTGCTTCCTTCACGCAGATCTCGAAGGGCAGAAGATAGAGCTCGCGGAGGGCGCGCTCGGAGAGGCGGGAATCGTTATTGCTGCGGTTGAACTCCTGATTGTTGCAGGCAAAGTGCTTGGGGCACCCCTCTGCGCCGCCCGTTTTGAGCCCGCGCACGGCGGCGGATGCCATCTTCCCTGCGAGAAGGGGATCTTCGGAGAAGTATTCGAAATTGCGCCCGCCGAGGGGGTTCCTGTGGAGATTTAAGGCGGGGGCAAGAAGGACGTTGGAGCCCCTTTCCTTCATCTCCGTCGCGGACATGGTATACACCTTTTCGATGAGAGCGGGGTCGAACGAGCTTGCAAGCAGGGTGCCGATGGGCACGAGAGAGCTCGGCGCTCTGAGGCGGACGCCCGAGGGTCCGTCCGTCATCGTGATGCACGGAATTCCGCGTGCGCGGAGCGATACTGTCACGCCGCCCATCACGCCCGCATTGCCCGAAGCACCCAAGGGGCTGTCCATTTTCAGGGCGCCGCGGGAGAGCGCGAAGAGCTCCTCATTCGTAAGCTGCGATAAAAACTGCTCGGCGGTAGCGCGCCCCTCTTTGACGTCTTCAAAGGAGATTCCCTGCTCCCCCGCGTAGGGAATTTCGGCGGGAAGGCGGGATAAGATCTCAAATTTCAGGTCCTTTTGTGCCATGCGGGCAAGGCGTTTTCCACCGCCCGTCCCGAGGACGGAAAGCGGATATTTTGGCGCGCAGTTCTCATGAAGCTGTTCGACGATTTTCTCCTCTTCGGCATAAAATCTGCCCACCATGTCCGCGGTGCGCACGTCCGATCCGACGTAAACATGATATTCCCCTCTGAGGAGAACATAAGCGGAGATCTCCTCGCGGTAGCAACAAAACGCCCGCGCGGGGAGTACGATCTCCCCCGCTTCCTCTTCGCCGGGGGAAAGCAGCTTGGTCTTCCGGAAGGCCGCGAGCGTGCGGGCGGGGTTCCCGAGATCCCCTTGCGGCTTTTCGAGATAGACCTCGACGACCTCGCGCCCCGCGGCGTCTCCGATATTTTTCACGCGGTATCTGACGACGTTATCCGAGAAGGAAACCTCCACCGCAAACTGCGTGTAACTGAGCCCGAAGCCGAAGGGAAAGAGCACTTTTTCCTTTGCAAACGTCTCGAAATAGCGGTAACCTACGTATATATCTTCCTCGTACTCATTGAATTTGAGTCCGTCGAACTTTTGCGCGGGGTAGTCCTCATACCTTCTCGCGATGGTGGCGGGAAGTTTCCCCGACGGAGAAATTTTGCCGAGGAGCAGATCGGCGCAGGCGTTTCCCGCCTCCATGCCCCCCTGCCAGACGACGAGAACGGCGCCGATATCATAGGTCTCTGCCCACGAAAAATCGATGATACTGCCGATATTGAGGACGACTGCGACGTGGGCGAAGTGTGCTTTGGCAGCTTTCAGAAGTTCTTCTTCCGCGTCTGTGAGGTAGAAGCTGCCCGCTGTAAGCTCATTCTCCCGATCCTCGCCCGCAGCCCTGCCGAGAACGACGACGGCGGTATCCGTCTCCCTTGCCGCTCGCTCCAAAAGCTCTTCTGAAATCGGCGCCTCGGGGTAGGAATAGGGCCAATTTCCCCAGCTACCCTGCGGCGCGGGATTTTTCTCCCGCCATGCCTTATAAAACTCCTGTACACATGAAACGAGGGGGGCATGTCCGAGCTCCAACCCTTCGGAAATGCTTACGGCGTACGGGCGCACGACGTCGCCGCCCGAGCCGTAACCCGTGAAAAACGTATCCTCGGCGCATCTTCCGAGAAGGGCAAATTTCTTCTTCAGGGGAAGGGTGCCGTCGTTTTTGAGGAGCACCGCCCCCTCCGCCGCGGCAAGGCGCAAAAGCGCGGAAGTCTCCTCCGGAACGGTCGCCCCCACGGCGAGATGCGCGTTCTCCTTTTGCGAAAGGGCGCTCCCTGTGAGTGAAAAGAAGATCTTCGCCGCAAAATTTTTGAGTTGTTGCTTTACCGTCTTTGGCATGCGGTTCTCCTCGGTTTTTTGTTTATTGTAACACGGTCGGAAAAATATGTCAACAGACCTGCTGTCGAACGTGTCATTCCGAGGCGCGCAGTGCCGAGAGAATCCCCTTAATAAAAAAATGGACTTCGTACTTCGGGATTCTTCGCTACGCTCAGAATGACGCGGATACCCAACGGACTTCGTATGAGGGGATTCACTCACCCCCTTGCGGGGGTTCGGAATGACAGCGGGGCCCATCGGACTGCGTGATTTTTCTTGCTTTCAAAGAGAAATTAGTATATAATGGGAACAAAGGAGAAGTATTCATGGAACTTTGTGAATTTTTGAAAACTTCCTACACTGCTTATCATGCGGCGGAAAACGGCGCATCGATGCTTGAAAATGCCGGTTTTTTACGCCTCAACGAGCAGGATGTCTGGCATTTGAAGAACGGCGGGAAGTATTTTTGTATCCGCGGCGGGAGCCTCGTCGCCTTCCGCTTTTCGGCGAAGGGGAACTTTAAGATCGTCGCCTCGCACACCGATTCCCCCTGCCTCAAACTCAAAGAACATCCCGCAACGCACGACGGGAATTACAACCGTCTGAATGCCGAGGGCTACGGCGGAGGTCTTTGGTACACCTTCTTCGACCGCCCCTTGCGCCTTGCGGGCAGGATCGTGCGGGAAGATGGCGAAAAGCTCGTTGCGCAAAATTATGCGAGCGAATTTCACATCGTGCTCCCCTCGCTCGCCATTCACCAGAATCGGGAAGCGAACGAAAAATTTTCCGTAAATCTTCAGACGGAACTTTGCTTAGCAGGGCTTATTGGTAGGTCTCTTTCGGACATGGTGGGCCCGTTTGTCGCCTACGACCTCTTTTTAGTGCCCGACGTGGAGCCTTTTACAAACGGAGCGAACAATGAGTTTCTCTCCTCGCCCCGCCTCGATAACCTCACGAACGTGTACGCTTCGATCAAAACGCTCATTGAGGCGGAGAGTGTGCAGGAGACTTCGATCGCCGCTTGTTTTGAGGCGGAGGAGATCGGAAGCCGCACGCAGGGCGGCGCGGGAAGCGACCTTCTCACAAGTGTCCTCGCCCGCATTTCCGCCGCACAAAAAAGGACGCATGAGGAAACGCTTGCCGCGCTTTCTTCTTCCATCCTCTTCTCCCTCGACAACGCCCACGCGCTGCACCCCAATCATCCCGAGAAGTGCGACCCGACCAACCGCCCTATCCTCGGTGGCGGCGTCGTTTTGAAGGGGCATGCGGGCGGCGCATACACGACGGACGCCGTGACCGCCGCGATCGCGAAGAAGATCTTCTCGGCTGCGGGCGTGAAGTTCCAAGCTTTTTATAACCG
>CANQCA010000111.1 GCA_947589585.1 uncultured Clostridia bacterium | reverse complement strand
GCACGGTATTCCAACGGCGGGTGAGGTCGAAGCTCCTCTCCACGTCCTCGTGGATGGCGAGGCAGGGCTCGGCGACCCCGGGGGTATAGGCGAGGGAGAGCTTTTCGCGGCTATCCACTTCCACGCGGGGGACAACTTCGATCTTCCCCCTCCACTCTCCGTGTTTTTTGAGTGATTCTTCGCGATAATTCATGAGATCCCTCTATTTGATATACTTTTCCAGCCGCGATGCGAGCAGCGCCGCGACAAAGAGTTTGATGGCATCGGGGATGAGGAAGGGCGTCACGCACAGGGCGATCGCGCTTCCCACCGAGGTGCTGTTCATGAGGACGAACCACACCGTCCCAAAGAAATAGCACAGGGCAAGCCCGAGGATATTTGCCCCGTAGAACATGCCGAAGCGCGCCCACAAATTCCTGACGGGAATGAGCTTGAAGAGCGCGGGAACGAGCACGGCGAAGAGAAAGCCGAAAATATAGCCGCCCGTGGGACCGAGGAGCGCCGCCGTTCCCGCCTTGAACCCCGAGAAGACGGGAATACCGATAAGCCCCATTAAGATATAAACGGCGATTGCTGCGAGCGAGCGTTTCCACCCGAGGAGAGCGCCCAAAAAGCAGACGGCGAAGGTCTGCAGGGTGAAGGGAACGGGGCCGAACGGTATTGTTACCCAAGCACAAACGGCGATGATGGCAACGGAGAGCGCGATATAGGCGATCTCCCTCGCCGCACTCTTCGCCCGTTTCGTGTGTGTGATATTTTTCATAGGGATAGTATATCATAAATTAATTCCCGTGTCAACCATGGTGCGAAAGCCTTCCCCCATCCATGGGGGAAGGTGGCACGGCGCCCTTGCCGTGACGGATGAGGGTAAAGCCCTACCCCTCTTGAGGGGGAGGGTGGCATGCGCCCTTGTCGCCCCTGCAAGGGAAGATGTCACGTAGTGACAGAGGGGTTTAACCCTTTCCCCCGCTTCGCGGGTACTTTCCCTTGCAGGGACAGCAAGAAATAAGGTGATGTTTCGACTACGCTCAACATGACGATTTAGAAGTTCAACCCTCATCAGTCACCTGCAGTGACAGCTTCCCCCTTGAAAATGGGGAAGCCTTCGGACTTCGTATTAGGGGATTCTCTCGCCCACTGCGTGGGCTCGGAATGAGGCTTGATACCAACCCTCATCAGTCACGCTCACGCGTGACAGCTTCCCCCCTCGCGGGGGGAAGCCTTTTTTCCTAAAGAGGAAAACTTGCGAAAAAGGCTTGCATCCAACCTTGAATTGTGCTATACTGAGCCTACCACACAAATTGAATAAAATTGAAGTTATAGGGTCACAATCTTTCGGCATTGTGTATCTCTTATCCCTATGCTTCAATAATTGCATATTTCAATTTGTGTGGTAACAAATTCGGAGATACCATGCAAGTGTGTTTCCGAGTTTGGGAACACACTTTTTATTTTATAAGGAGAATTTTATGAAAAAATATGTGGTCATGATTTTATCTTTGCTTTTCTGTTTTGCTTTGGCTGGTTGCGGGACGACTTCAACCGATGAAACTTCGCCCTCGGGAAGCGAGACCCCCGAAATAAATTCCGGGACAAACCCAGAAACAGATTTTCAATCAGAAAAGAATAAAGTTGTGGAAATATTTATGAATAGTGTGCCGCGTGATGATGATGGGGAGTATAGGATCGTTCAACGAAGTTTGCAAGGCAATATAGCATCTACATATTTTTTTGGATATTCTCCCATATATGACACGTTTTCCGCGGGACTTCTCTTGATAAACTTCGGGACGATCACAATGTATGATACAGCGATCGTTACCTTTTCTTGGGGACAATTTCAAAATGGGATATTTAACGCTGAACATGAATTAGATTCCATAGCAAAGATCAAATTTTCCTATTACAACTTGAACTTTATAAACAACAATTTGGGGTCGACATTCTCTTATGTTGTGCAAAGCAATACTTTTGTAAATTTGACGGAAAAAACGGACATAGATACATATGCCGCAGAAGGATATGCAGTGTTGCAGCTAGCGATAAACTATATGAATACCGTCCTTTATGCGCATGGTCTCCAAGTAACCTTATATTAAAATTTAAAACGTTCTTAAAATTCTAAGCACAGCTTCCCCTTTCATATGGGGGAAGCCTTCGGACAGAACAGAAAAGGCGCACCGGGGACGGTGCGCCGATTTGTTTTTTTCTTACAAATACTTTTTCAAGTCCTCTATCCGATCGACGGTTTCCCAAGGGAAGGCGTCGCGGCCGAAGTGGCCGTAGGAGGAGGTCGTCGCATAGATGGGTGCGCGGAGGCCGAGCTTCTTGATGATCGCCGCGGGACGAAGGTCGAACTCCTTCTTCACGATCTCCGCCATCTCGTCGTCGGAGAACTTGCCCGTGCCGAAAGTATCCACAAAGACGGATACGGGGCGAGCGACGCCGATCGCATAGGCGACCTGCAATTCCATCTCGTCGGCAAGGCCCGCCGCGACCATGTTCTTGCAGATATAACGCGCCATGTAGGTTGCGCTCCGATCGACCTTCGTGGGGTCTTTACCCGAAAAAGCTCCGCCGCCGTGGGGGCATCTTCCGCCGTATGTATCGACGACGATCTTCCTGCCCGTGAGCCCGGAATCGCCCTCGGGACCGCCGATCTCGAACCTGCCCGTCGGGTTGATGAAATACTTGGTATTCTCGTCGAGAAGCTCCGCGGGAATGACCGCCTTTGCGACGAGCTCCTTCATGTCGCGCTCGATCTCTTCGTGCGAAACGTGGGTATTATGCTGGGCGGAGATGACGACGGTATCCACGCGCACGGGTTTCTTCCCATCGTATTCGACGGTGACCTGCGTCTTTCCGTCGGGGCGAAGGTAGTCCACGATCTTTTCTTTGCGAATTTGCGCCAGACGGTATGCGAGCTTGTGGGCAAGCACGATGGGAAGGGGCATGAGTTCCTCCGTCTCGCGGCAGGCATAGCCGAACATCATGCCCTGATCGCCTGCGCCGATGAGGTCGCTCTCCTCGCCGCCCGCCTTTTTCTCCTGTGACTCGTCGACGCCGAGCGCAATATCCGCACTCTGCCCGTGGACGAGTTCGATGACGCGGCAAGCATCATAGGCAAAACTGCCGTGAATGTAGCCGATTTCCTTTACCACACGGCGGGCGACTGCCTCGTAGTCCACTTTGGCGTTTGCGGTGACTTCCCCCGTGATGAAGAGGGTATTGTAGGCGGCACAACACTCCACCGCCGCACGGGTGTAAGGGTCCTGCCGCAAAAGTTCATCAAGAATGCTATCCGAAATGCGGTCGCACACCTTATCGGGATGACCTTCCGTCACGCTTTCGCTCGTAAAAAATCTTCTCATAAATTTCATCCTTTTTGTTCGCCATACCATTATAGACGGATCGCATGCAAATGTCAAACAAATCGGGTTGCAATTCTTTATGATCCATGGTATAATTTTTGCATGAAATGTACCCTTTGCCCCCTTGCATGCGGGGCGGACAGAGAAAGAGCCGCGGGGCGGTGCGGCGTGAAGGGGCTCAGCGTCGCGAAGTACTACCTGCACCCCTATGAGGAACCGCCTATCTGCCACACAAACGGCGCGGGC
>CANQCA010000110.1 GCA_947589585.1 uncultured Clostridia bacterium | reverse complement strand
TCTTCCAGGACCCTTATTCCTCGCTCCCGCCCCGCAGTACGGTAGGGGGGATCCTCTCCGAGCCCGTCAAAGTGCACGGCATCGTCCCCAAGGAACAGACCAAGGCGTACGTCATGCAGACCATGGAGCAGTGCGGCCTGCGCGATTACTACTACGAGCGCTATCCCCACGAATTCTCGGGCGGGCAGCGCCAGCGTATCTGCATCGCAAGGGCGCTCTCCGTAAAGCCCAAGCTCGTCATCTGCGACGAACCCGTCTCCGCGCTCGACGTCTCCATTCAGGCCCAGATCATCAACCTTTTAAGGCAGCTCCAGCAGGAACTCGGTCTCACGTATCTGTTCATCTCGCACGATCTTTCCGTCGTCAAGCATATCTCGGATAAGATCGGCGTCATGTATCTCGGATCGATGGTGGAATTCGGCGATAAGGAGTCGATCTTCTCCAATCCCATGCACCCGTATACGCAGGCGCTCTTCTCCGCCGTCCCCAATCCCAATCCCGACGTGAAGATGGAGCGGATCGTCCTCAAAGGGGATATCCCTTCTCCCGCAGATCCCCCCAAGGGCTGCAAGTTCCACACCCGCTGCCCGCACGCAATGGAGATCTGCAAGCACATCGCACCCAAATATAAGGAATATGAGCCCGGCCATTTCGTGGCCTGCCATTGCTACTCTCAGGAGGACTGATGAAGCGCAATCGCCGCAAGAAAGAGGAGCCTTCCGCGGAGGAAGTCCCAAAAAAAGAGCAGAAGATCGTGTATATCGACGACGGTTCGCAGATCGCGGACATGAGCGCGACACGCCGCCACGGGAATGCTCCGCGGCAGAAGTCCACCGCCCGCGAGAAGATCAGGACATACTTCGCCGTCGTCAAGCGCATGCTCATCCCGATGTTCTGCACCCTTGCCGCATTTGCACTCGTCTATGTCATTTTGCTTGCCCTCACGGGCGGGTTTTGACCGCGCTCACATGCTTCAGGAGGAATACATGAAACGCAAATTCTTGCTTGGAATACTCACCGCCGCAGCCGCCCTCACGCTTTCTTTCGGGCTTGCCGCCTGCGGAGGGGAGGATGACGGGCAGATCGGGTTTTCCTATGAATACGACGGCGAACGCGAGGCGTATGCCGTCACGGGGCTTACCAACCTTCCGACGGACGCCCAGATCAAGGAAGATCCCACCCTTCTTCCCGAGGAGATCGCCATCCCCGGCAGCTATCGCGATACGTCCGTATTTATCGGAGCAGGCGCCTTTGCGGATTGCGACTTTCTCAAGAAAGTTACCCTCGAGGACGGCGTGACCGCCGTGGATGCGGGGGCATTTGCAGGTTGCGATGCGCTCTCTTCCGTCGAATTTTCCAAGGGCCTCACCACGATCGGAAAGGGCGCTTTTGCGAGCTGCCCCGCCCTCACAAAGATCGCACTTCCCGCTACGCTCACTGCCTTTGGCGAAGAAGCCTTTACGGGCTGCAACAGCCTGTCCTCAGTCGAATGTAACGCAGAGGGATATGTCGCAGAGGGGAACATTCTCTACAATAAGGGCCAGACGGAGATCGTCTTTGTCCCCGAGGCGGTAGAGGGGGCCGTCACCCTTCCCGCGACGCTCACGGCGCTCGGCGAGGGCACATTCTACGGCCGCAGCAAAGTCACTTCCGTCGTCATCCCTTCCGTCACTGCCATCGGTGCGAATTGCTTCGGCGGTTGTACCGCGCTCGGGTCGGTCACCCTTCCCCGGAGTCTCACCGAGATCGGCGAAGCGGCCTTTGCGAACTGCACATCGCTTCAGGCGGTCGAGCTTCCCGCCGCGCTCAAGACCATCGGCGCGGGCGCGTTCGAAAACTGCGATGCGCTCACTGCCGTCGCACTGCCTGCCGTAAGTTCGGTCGGCGCACGTGCATTCGCCTCCTGTGACGCGCTCACATCGGCCACCCTTCCCCAAGATCTCAAGAAGATCCCCGAAGGCCTCTTTGCAGACTGCGGGGTCCTTACCGCGGCGCCTCTTCCCGGGGTCCTTACCGAGATCGGCGCGAAGGCCTTCTCGGGCTGCCCGAAGCTCGCTTCCGTCGCCATTCCCGCGACTGTTACCGACATCGGCGAACGCGCCTTCTTCGGGTGCAGCTCCGTCAAGACGCTCGAGGTCGCGGATGGAAACACCGCATACCATGCCCAGAACGGGTGCCTCATCGAGACGGCTTCAAATACCCTTCTCTATGCGAGCGATCTTCGTGAGATCGCCGTTCCCGACGGCGTAAAGACCATCGCTCCGAACGCCTTCCGCTTCATGAAGGATGTGGGTAAAGTCACCCTTCCCGCGACGCTCAGAGAGATCGGCGAAGACGCCTTCCTCGGCTGCAGCGCCCTTGCCCTCTTCGAGGTGGAAGGGGAGAACAAGAATTTTTACGCGGAGGACGGGATCCTCTATAAAAAGACGTCGAGAAAGGTGGGCGACGAGACGGTCGTCAGCTATGCCTTCTTCCTCGTTCCCGCCGCGCTCGAAGGGGAGATCGAAGTCCCCGCCGGCGTATCGGCCGTCCCCGAATCCGCGCTCGAACGCCGCGGCGTCACCTCCGTCACCCTTCCCGCAGGCGTCACTTCCATCGGGAAGAACGCCTTTGCGCAATGCGGCGCACTCACGAGCATCACCCTTCCCGCAGGCGTCACGACGATTGGGGAGAGTGCATTTTCGATGTGCGGCGCACTCGGCACCTTCGAGATCCCGAACGGCGAAAAGACGGCGAGCGTGGGCAATCGGGCGTTCTACGGTTGCAGCGCGCTCACGCAGGTGAAATTCGGCAATACGGTCGGTTCCCTCGGCAACAACGTCTTCGACGGCTGCACTTCGCTCAAGTCCTTCGAGGTGGATGCGGACAACGCTTCCTACATGAGCATGAGCGGCATCCTCTACAGCGTCCGCAAGGCCGCAAACGGCAGCGTCACGGTCACGGGGACGGTCTGCATCCCGCAGGCGGCCGAAGGGGAGATCGCGATCCCCGAGACGGTCACCAAGCTCGATGCGAACGCATTTGCGGGCCGCACCCTCATCACTTCCGTCACCCTGCCCTCGAGCCTGACTTCCCTCGGGAACGGCGCTTTCTCGGGCTGCACCAAGCTCACCGCGGTCACCTTCGCAGACCTTGTGGAAGAAGGGGAAAACGGCACGGCGAAGACTACCCAAAGCAAGCTCGCTTCCATCGGCGCTTCCGCCTTCGAAAATACGGGGCTTGTTACGGTCATGGTACCCGCTTCCGTGGTCTCCGTTGGGCGGAATGCCTTCGGCGGAACGACCAAGCTTGCCGAAGTCTGCTTTGCGGGCGCGCTTCCGCAGTTCTCCGCGGGCGCCTTCGGGAGCTTTGCCGAGGAGGGGCTTTCTCTCTACGCCTCGACTTCCAATCTCCGCAAGCTCATCGATGAAGGCTCCTATTCCACGGAGGAGGAAAAGACGCAGGCGGTGGAAAGCGAATTGCAGTCGCTCGGCTTCACCGGCTCCGTGTTCAGCCTCTCCGACGAAGATCTCGAAGAATCGGTCATTGCAGAGGGCTTCTATCGCGGCAGTGCCACTGTATATGTGGGCATGGGGATCACCGCGCTCGTGTTTGAAGAGGACGCGGTCTACGCGACCG
>CANQCA010000109.1 GCA_947589585.1 uncultured Clostridia bacterium | reverse complement strand
GGGGCGTAGCTCAGTTGGTTAGAGCGCTTGCTTGACATGCAAGAGGTCACAGATTCGAGTTCTGTCGTTCCCACCACCGAACCCTGTATATTGCGTCGAAGCCTTGCGCAGGACCGATATGTGGGGTTTTTGCATATTCAGAAGTTATGCGGATATGGCGAATATTACGTTCTTCAGATCGCCCTCATCCGTCACGGCAAGCCGTGCCACCTTCCCCCCACTGTGGGGAAGGCTTCAAGGTCAAAAAATTTGCGGATATGGCGAAATTGGCAGACGCGTTGGACTTAGGATCCAATGGGCAACCGTGCAGGTTCAAGTCCTGTTATCCGCACCAAGCAAAAAGGGAAGGGAAAACCCTTTCCTTTTTGCTTGGTAATAGACGAATAAATAACAGGACTTGAGGGTGGAGGCGCGAGCGGGAGCGAGCGGTTTGCGGTCGAATTGTTTGATTACAATCAAGTATGCCGCAAACTGAACAGCACAGTGTGCTGTTCACCGGGGCGCGCCGCCAAAGGCGCAAGTCCTGTTGTCGCTTTTGATATTTCGGACTTCGTAGTTCGGGATCCTTCGGAGATTGGCTCACGGTTTTCATTATGTCGTTTCGGCTCAGGATGACGCGGTTTGTAGTGCACTCCCGCCGCCAAAGGCGCAAGTCCTGTTGCCGCTTTTGATATTTCGGACTTCGTAGTTCGGGATCCTTCGGAGATTGGCTCACGGTTTTCATAATGTCGTTTCGGCTCAGGATGACGCGGTTTGTAGTGCACTCCCGCCGCGAAAGGCGCAAATCCTGTTATCGGTTTTACAAATAAAGACGAGGACAAACCGCCCTCGTCTGCTTTGTATTCCGCTAAATTCAAATTTATCGCTTTTTCATTTTCGGCATCGGCAGGTCTTCATACATTGCCTCAAACAAACCTGTCAAGTAAACCTTATCGTCCACGTTGTCCACATTGAGCATTTCCTTTGCGCCTTCATACGGCAAGGAAAACTCTGCTTGGGGCAAATAATCGATTGCAGATTTCACCGGTTTTACGAGCAATCTATCGTCGTAGATACCACCGACAAGTTTGCCGCGATAATAGATCAGAAATTCGCCCATCATAGGCTTATAGGTTATCTCCTTTAAGTCGGAAAGTTGCTCCAAAATAAAATTCAAATATTCTTTGCTTGACGGCATAATTCCTCCGCTGAATTTATCGTTTTGCTTTGCGTTCTTTTAAGGATCGAATATATCGTTTTCGTTCGAGTTGTCCGAATATTGATTTTTATTCTTTTTCGATAAGACGAGTTTTTTGACGGTTTGTATATACCACACTATTCCCGTTATGGGGGAGACGAGCAGACTCAATACAATGATTCCGCCGAAGCCCATAATTACGCCGATGCGTACTCCGTCCCTGAAAGCATGCTCGGGGGATTTTCCTTCAAAATATTTTGTTGCCAATTGCACGTCAAAAAGCATGGAAGGAATGATAAAAAACGCCCAGGAAACGACAATTACCATGGACGTAACTCTATATGCGTCGGGAATAAAAGTCGGGTCGAGAAGGTATAGTAAAACGACAGATCCCGCAAGAGCAATGCAAATTGTCAAAACAATCAATAATTGTTTTAATTTGTTCATCGTGTTTTCCGTGAACTGCAGTTCAGAGATGAGTACACCCCTCACAATACTTCATAAAACACCTCTGTCCGATCCATGTTCTATTCTGCATGATCGAGGCAAATAACAAAGTTTTTTCGGACTTCGTAGTTCGGGATCCTTCGGAGATTGGCTTGCGGTTTTCATTATGTCTTTTCGGCTCAGGATGACGCGATGACATAATGCAGGATGACGCAGTGACACAAAGCGGGATGATGCGTACTTCTTATTCTTCCCATTCGGAGACGGTCGGGCGGGAGAAGAGCCGGGCGATCGCCTCGCGGCAGCGGGTCTCGCCGTCCCCTTCGCCGAAGCAGACCGAGCAGACCGCATCGGTGATGGGAAGTTCCACGCCGTACTTTTCGCCTAAATACTTCATCGCCTTCGAGGTCATCACGCCTTCGGCGAGCTTGGTGAAGGTCTCTCCCTTCGCGATGCTCTCCCCATAGGCGCGGTTGTGCGAATAGGGCGAGAAGAGCGTCGTCTCGTAGTCGCCGAGATGGGCGAGCCCGTAGGCAGAGAGAGGGTCTCCCCCCATTGCCTTGATGAGGCGGGAAACTTCCCTTGCCCCCCTTGCCATAAGGGGGCCTTTGAGGGGCGGGCATAAAACGTCCAGAGCGCCCGCGGCGATACCCATCACGTTCTTTGCCGCCGCGCCGATTTCGGTGCCGATGAGGTCTTCGCCATAGTAGAAGCGGATGAGGTCGGAACCGAAATTATCCGCAAGGCGGCGCTTCAAGGCTTCGTTTTCCGAGTCGATCACCATGCAGTTGGGGATGCCTTTCACAAAGCTCTGAATGTGCCCGGGGCCCACCCAGACTGCGATCTTCTGCGGGTCGACGCCGCTTTCCACCATGATCTCGGAGAGGCGCTTTCCCGTGTGGTCCTCGATGCCCTTCATGCAAAGGACGAACACTTTGTCCTTCACATGATAGTGCATGACCTTCTTCATGAAGCCGCGCAGCCCCTGCGAGGAGATGGAGATGACGATGACCTCGGCGGACTTCACCGCCTTTGCGAGGTCGCAAGTGAGGCGGATGTTATCGTCGAGGACGACGTATTCGTTGCGCCCCGTCTGCTTTAAGATCTGATAGGAAAAGTCCTCTTCGGGCCCCCAGCTCGTGACCTCGAAGCCGCGGCGGGCGAGATACCACGCAATAAACGATCCCCAACGGCCGCAGCCAAGCACGGATATTTTCATAATGTTTCCTCGTTATTGAATTTTCGGAGAACTGCGTCATCCTGAGGCAAAAGAGATTTACGCAGTCCGTACGAGATGATCCTCGAAGGATCCCCTAAATGAAAACGGACTTCGTATGAGGGGATTCTTCGGAGAGAAACTTTCGCGCTTTCATTACACGTTATCGGCTCAGAATGACGCGCTTTTCTCTTATTTACAGTTCTTTTCTCTTATTTACAGTTCTTTTCTCTTATTTACAACTCTTTTCTCTCGATGAGGGCGCGGGCGAGGGTGACTTCGTCCGCGTATTCGAGTTCGCTCCCGATGGGCACGCCGTGCGCGATGCGCGTGACGGTGACGCCCATGGGCTTGAGAAGCTTCGCGATATACATTGCCGTCGCCTCGCCCTCGACGTCGGGGTTGGTCGCCATGATGACTTCCTTCACTTCCCCCTTCCCGACGCGCTCCAAGAGCTCCTTGATGCGGATATCGTTGGGGCCGACGCCGTTCATCGGGTCGATGACGCCGTGCAAAACATGGTACACCCCCTGATATTCGTGCAGCTTTTCGAGGGCGATGACGTCCTTTGGCTCTTTGACGACGCAAATTTGGGAAGCGTCTCTCGTCTTGCAGATGGCGCAGGTGTCCTCTTCGGTGAAATTCCCGCAAACCTTGCAGAAGCGCACGCGGCGCTTGACGTCCACGATGGCGTCCGCAAAGGCACGCGCCTCCCCTTCCGACATGGAGATGACACGGTAGGCATAGCGTTGGGCGGTCTTTTTCCCGACGCCGGGGAGCTTGGAGAACTCGTTCATGAGCCTTCCGATGGGTTCGATGAATACTTCCACCTCAGAAAAGTCCTCCCATGCCGCCTGCACCGCCCATGCCGCCGAGG
>CANQCA010000108.1 GCA_947589585.1 uncultured Clostridia bacterium | reverse complement strand
CCCATCTGGATGATGGCGGACTCGGGCGCGCGCGGTTCCATCGACCAAATCAAGCAGCTCTCGGGCATGCGCGGCCTCATGGTCAACCCGCAGGGCAAGAAGATCGAGGTCCCCGTCAAATCGTGTTTCAGAAACGGCCTCTCCGTGCTCGAATACTTCATCTCCTCGCACGGCGGCCGCAAGGGCCTCGCGGATACGGCGCTCAAGACCGCCGACTCGGGCTATCTGACCCGCCGTCTCGTCGACGTCTCGCAGGACGTCATCGTGCGTGAGGACGACTGCTGTGCAGGCAGAAAGCCCCGCGGCACCACCATCCGCGCCATCCTTGGGGCCAACGGCGAGCTCATCGAGAGCCTCGAAGACAGGCTCACGGGCAGGTTCGCGGCCGAAGATATCGTCGACGGAGAGGGCAATGTGCTTGTTCCCGTCAACGAGATGATCACCGAGAAGATGGCGAAGGTCATCGCTTCCATTCCCGAATATCAGGAAAAGGGCGTCTCCATCCGCTCCATCTTCACCTGCAATACCCGCTTCGGCGTGTGCGCGAAGTGCTACGGCAAGAACATGGCGACCACGCTTCCCATCCATGTGGGCGAAGCGGTCGGCGTCATCGCGGCGCAGTCCATCGGCGAACCCGGCACCCAGCTCACGATGCGTACCTTCCACACGGGCGGTATCGCCGCCACGGGCGATATCACCCAAGGCCTTCCCCGCGTCGAGGAGCTTTTCGAGGCGAGAAAGCCGAAGGGCGTTGCAACCATCTGCGAAGTCAAGGGCGTCGTCACCCTCGACGATTCGGATAATCTGAAGCACGTCATCATCTCGGATGAGGAGACGGGCGAAAAGCTCAAGGATTACGAGCTTCCCTTCAATGCAGAGCTCAAGGTGAAGAGCGGAGATAAGGTCGAGCCCGGCGTTCAGCTCAACGCAGGTTCCGTCAACCCGCAGGATATCATCCGCGTGCTCGGCGTGAAGGGCGTTCAGGATTATATCCTCGAACAGGTCCAGTCCGTCTACCGCTCGCAGGGCGTGGATATCAACGATAAACACGTCGAGATCATCGTCCGCCAGATGCTCCGCAAAGTCCGTATCGAGAAGGCGGGCACCACCGAGATGCTCCCCGGGCAGCTCGTCGATATGTTCAATTTCGAAGAGCAGAACGAGAAGACCATTATGGCGGGCGGCGTCCCCGCGACGGCGAAGCGCGTGCTCCTCGGCATCACCAAGGCCGCCCTCGCGACGGACAGCTTCCTCTCCGCTGCCTCCTTCCAGGAGACCTCGAGGGTGCTCACCGAAGCGGCGATCTGCACCAAGCGGGATCCGCTCATCGGCCTCAAGGAGAATGTCATCATCGGTAAACTCATCCCCGCGGGCACGGGCATGAAGGAGTACAAGAACACGGGCGTCCAGCAGGTAGCGGGCTACCGCGACATCGTCGAAGAGACGGCCCTCACGAAGGAATAACCGTTATATGTTGAAAAGGCGGCACTCTGCCGCCTTTTCTTTTATGTGTTTCCTTGCCCACCCCTTGAGGGGTGGGTGGCACGGCTGCCTTTGCCGTGACGGAAGGGGTGTTTGTAATTTAGAATGACACCCTCTACTTCGTCGCTTTGCTCCTTGTGCCGCGCTTAGTAGAGAATAGTGCGCGCGGGGCAGTCTCGCTCACGCGAGCCAGATCCCCCTTAAGGGGGCGCCAAGGCGTTCCCCACTATATAATAAAAAGGTATAAGAAAATCCCTTCTCAAAAATTTTTTAAGAATTTTCATATTTTTTCCAACAAAACCGCGCACAACGTTGTTATATAGGTGTAAGGAAAAAACAGGAGGAACCATTTCATGAAAAAAGGATATCGTTTTTTGGCAGTACTCGCACTTGCAGGCATCGCGGCGGTCCCGCTCTCCGCTTGTGACTTTGTAAACGGCGGCAACGACGGCGCCGACCACAAGACGGAAGCCACCGAGATCGGCACCTATTCGGGCATCACGAGCACCGAGTCCATCTATGGCATCGGCGCAGTGACGACGGCGCAGCTTCTTTCCGAGTCGATGAACCCCACGGCTCCCATGCCGTCCGACCCCGTCACGCCAACCCCCGGCGAAACGACACCCGGCGAGACCACGCCCGAACAGCCGGCGGAGCCCGCTCCCGAGCAGCCCGCAGATCCCACCCCGTCCGATCCCTCGCAGCAGCCCGACTACGGTCTTCCCGAGGGCAACGCTCCCCAGATCGGCGAAGTGCAGGATGCGGCGAAGGACTTCAACACCTACTTCAACATGCTGGATAGCTTCCTCGATAAGGCCGCGACGAAGACGGTCGTCGAGGAGAACACTTCCACCGATCCCATGCTTGCCGAGTACGCCCTGAAGCTCACCATCACGGGCAAGAACGCCTTGGGCGAAGACGACGTGCACATCATCTACTACACCGAGACGGTGAGCGATGCGCAGGAGCTCCAAAACGGCAGACCTCGCCGCAACGCCCGCGACTTCGATGACGATGATGACGATGATGACGACGATCGCTACGACTACGATGACGATGACGACGATGATGATCGCTATGACCACGATTATGACGACGATGATGATGAAGTGAAGACCGTCACCGCGACCACGTACACCCTCAAAGGCGTCGTGCTCATGGGGCAGGACGAAGCCGGCAACGACGTCTACTACTTCATGACGGGCAGCCGCACCGAGCGTACGTTCACCGAGATCGACGGCAGAGAGGAAGAGAGCAAATCGACGAGCACCCTCGAGATGACGGCATACGCCTCCGAGCTCGACTTACAAAACGATCAAAATTATGTCACGCTCAGCCACACCTCGACGACGGAATCCGAGACCGAGCACAACGACACCGAGACGGAGAGCAAGAGCCTCTACACCTATTCGGTCTACCGGGGCGGCAAGCTCGCCGAGTCCACGCAAGTGGAGTTCGAGACGGAGGAAGAGCATGGCGAAGTGGAAGCCGAGTACACAGTGACGTTCCTCAGCGGCGCTTCCCGCGGAACCTACGAGATCGAACGCGAGACGAAGGGGACTTCCACATGGATCTCCGTCAAGTACAACATCGACGGCAATCGCGGCAAATTCGTGATCGTCGAGAACGCCGACGGCACCTACACCTACAAGTTCTCGCAGAGCAAGGCCGACGACAGGACGATGGCGAACTTTTAAGGCCCTATAGCAAGGAAGAGGACAAAAACTTGACAGAAGCCGTCCTCCGTGCTATGATAATTCACGGAAAGTACGGAGGCGGTCACCGTGACGCTGGATGAACATCTGAAACAATTTGCAGAGGGGAACGATTCGGATTTCGAATCGTTCTACCTCTCGACGAAGAAGGCCATCTACCATATCGCGCTCGGCATTTTGCGGGATCGCGCCCTCGCCGAGGACGTGATGCAGAGCACCTACATGAAGATCCTCGCAGGGGCAGGAAGCTACAAGAAGGGGACGAATGCGGCGGCATGGATCGCTCGCATCGCAAAGAATGAAGCCCTGAATGTGCGCAAGCGCCGCATGCGGGAAAACCCCGTCGACGAGCGGGAAAGCGAGCATCTCTTCGGAACGGCGCATCCCGACGAGTACGGACTTCTGACCGACGTCGCAAGGCGCATTCTCTCCGAGGACGAGTTCACGGTGCTCATGCTTATCGCGGCGGACGGCTACAAACGGCGGGAGATCGCGGCAATGCTCTCTATCCCGCTCCCCACCGTCACATGGAAATATCATCAGGCGCTCGCCAAGATGCGGCGCGCACTGGAAGGAGGGAAGGCATGAAAAAGCGTGAGATCG
>CANQCA010000107.1 GCA_947589585.1 uncultured Clostridia bacterium | reverse complement strand
ACGAAGAGGCTCGTATCGGTGTAACCCTCGGGGTTGGTATTTGCCATATCGAGGATCATGCCGCGCTTGCCGTTGAGCCCTGCGGACACCGCATAGGGATCGACGACCTCGTTCTTGCCGAGCGAGTTGACGACGGTGTAGGTATAGTACTTGTTGAGCGCTTCGCTCTTCGGGAGATTGTAGTGCCAGACGCCCTTATCTGCGGCAGCGCCGCCCGTCATGGTATACGTCTTCGCCTTGCCTTCGCCCTGCGTGCCCGTATCATAGATATTGAGGGTAACGGTGGTGCAGGTGGGCGCCCAGAGGCGGAAGATGGCCGTCTCGCCCGAAAGGTCTACGCCGAGCGCTCCGTCGTAAATGTAATCCTTCTTGAAATTCACACCGCCGAAATAGGTGTTCGGCGTAACGGGTGCGGAGCCGTAGCCCTCGATCTCGAGGGTGTACGCCTTCGAGAGAACGAGCGGAGCAGACATCGTGATCGTTCCCGTCGTCGAGTAGTTGCTCGCGACGCTCTTGATCGCGACGGGATTGCCCTCCCCGTCCTTCACGCTGACCATCTCCTGCGTGATCTTCGCCGCGGGAGAGATCGTGAACTTGATGGTATCGAGTTTGGTTTGAATATCGGCAAGTTGAACAAGTTTCATCTCTTCGAGCGTTTTGCCTCCATCGCTGCTCAGATAGTTCTTCGCATCGCCCGCCTTGAGATAGACGTCGATACGATGATCTTTGATAAAACGGTCGCTGATCGGGACGGAACGGTCGTCTCCCGTCGCGTCCTTATCTGCCTTGGAGCCCCATTCGAATCCGCCGGGATCGGAGCAGTTCAGGCGGACGATGAAGCCGACGCTGTCTGTCCCCGCGGGAACGTCGACGAATACGTATGCGCCGTAGTCGTCCGTCTGCGTGAGCAGGTGGCCCTGCCCTGCGGCATCCGCATACCAGATCCAGATATCGCAGTTATCGTAGCCCTGTGCACGCTTATAGTGGAACACGACGCGGATATCCTCTTCATCGATCTCACTGTCGATGTCGCCGTCGCCCTCCTCACCGCTGCCGATGGGTTCGCCGCATTCGTCGCACTTGCCGTCTTTATTCGCGTCGACATGGCTGTGCCCGCCGCACGCTGCCATAAAACAGACAGAGGCGAGAAGGACGGAAGCGATGAGCATGGAAAGGAATGTTACCAATCTTTTCTTCATCTTTTTACCCCTATTTTATTGCCCGATACGTCATTTTCCATGCCCCTCATGCAAAAAGAAGGGCATAAAAAGGCCTTTCGGTTCTTTCGTTTATTGTATCATGTCACGGCGAAAATTGCAATAGCTTTTGCAAATTTAGACAAAAATTTTTTAATATTTCACAAAAAATGTGAGTACATAAAATATTTACGGATATATGCGGGGAATTCAGAAAAATATGCGAAAATTTGCATGATAGTTGTTCACATTCCCTGCCCCTGCCCTCTTTCGCAATATGCAAAGAGTATGCGGGCGAGGGCGCGCCTATCCTTTGCGATCTCGTCGGGCACGGGCGCATGCGCACCGCCCGGGCGGGATTGCTCCGTTTGAATATACACGCACGGGATCCCCGCCGCATGTGCGCCGCCCACGTCGTCGAAAAGGTCGTTTCCCACGTAGATGCAATCCTCTCTGCCGAGGGAGAACTTCTCGAAGGCAGTCCGGAAGAAGCGGGGCGAGGGCTTTTTGCATCCCGCCTCGGAGGAGAGCAGGATGCCGTCGAACATCTCGGCAATTCCCACCCCTCCGAGTTCGCGGCGGGTGAAGCATGCCTGCGCGTTGGAGAGCAAATAGACGCCTCCCCCTCGGACATGGATGCCGCAAAGAAGCTCTTCTACCCCATCGAAGAGGCACAATTTTTTGAGGGAAGCATCGCGGAAGGCATGGGCAAACGCAAGGGCGTCTTTGCGCTCTTTATCCCCTTCGGAAAAGGCGGAAAGGAGCTTTTCGAACACGCCGAGGAGGTCTATCTCTCCGTCTGCGGGGAGCAGCCTTTGCGCCGCTTCGCACAGCCGCGCATAGGTGCTTCGCACCCGCTCCCCTTCCTCTGTATGCAAAAGACGGGCGATCTCAGCCCAAAATGCGTCGCTATCCTCGTCCGTGCGGATATCGACGAGGGTGCCGTAGAGGTCGAACAAGAAATTTCTCATCATGAAAAAACGGCGGCCTTTGCGGCCGCCGCACCCGTCGCTTATTTTACGTTCTTTTCGAGCATTTGGACGATGTCGCCTACCGTCCTGATGTTTTCCACCTCGCCGTCGGGCAGGGTGATGCCGTATTCTTCCTCGAGCGCCATCAAAAGCTCGACGACATCGAGGGAATCGGCGCCGAGGTCCTTGATGACTTCCGCTTCGGGCGTGATCGACCCCTGCGGGATGCCGAGCTGATCGGCGAGCATCTTGCAAACTTTCTCAAACATAGAAACCTCCAACTCCGCTTTGCGAAGATATTTTGATTATGATTTTTCCATATTGTACCGCACATTGTTGCAAATGTCAACGGTTTTGCGAAAATTGGTCCCGATCCCCCGCCGCAAAAATCCTTCGAAGGGCCGCATGCCACTCCTCCTCCCGATAGCGCGGGTTGGCGGGCGAGGTGGAAGGCAGCTTTTCCGTAATTGGCAAAAGGGCGGGAAAATTCTTTTCGAGAAGGGAAAAGGAGGTCGCCCCGTTGCAGAGAATGCGGCGGATGGGCGCGCGGTCAAGAAGGGAGAAAATATCTGCCGTCTCCGCCTCTTTGATGGACGCATCCGAAGAGCCCTTGACCTCACACGAGGCTACCATGTCCCAAAGAGCGATGTGATTTTCGTGCAAAAGGCGCTCCTTCTCCGCGATCGTTTCCGGCACGTCCCCGCCGAAAAAGGAAGCGAGCATCCGCCAAAACCTGTTCTGCGGATTGCCGTAGTAGAAGCCCTCGCTCCTGCTCTTCACCGAGGGGAAACTGCCCAGAATGAGAAGGCAACTTTCCCCGTCGAATACGGGCCCGAAGCCCTCGAAGCGGCTCATAGCTTGATGGGGCCCTCGAGACTTCCCACGGATGCGCATGCGGCGCGGGAGAAATCGAAATTCTCCCCGATGACAGAGAGGAGCTTTTCCCGCGTGAGCGACGAGATCTCCGCCATGCGTTTTTCGAAGTCGTAGACCTCTCCCGTGTAGAGCAGGTGCCTGCCATAGAGGAGCATCTGCGAGGAAGTGTTCTCCTGCGAGAATATGTTGCCCGATTTGAGCTGTTCCCGCCCGCGCATGAATTCTTCCTCGGAGGGCCCCTCCTTCTGGAACTTTCTCACGACGTCGACGACGGCGGAGACCGCCCCCTCCGCCTTCTTGGGATTGACGGCGGCATACAGCGTGAGAAGGCCCGTCTCGGCATAGTGGGATGTGTAGGAATAAACGCTGTAGGCGAGGCCGAGCTCTTCGCGCACCTTTTTGAAGAGGCGTGAGCTCATCCCCCCGCCGAGGATCGCACTCAGGACCTGCACGGCAAAATAGCTGTCCGAATCCCGCTTTGCCGTGGGGAACCCGATCGCGAAATGCGCCTGTTCGATGGGCTTTTTCTTAAAGAGGTTGTCCCGCTTTTCTTCGATCGTTTTTTTGCGGTCGACGAAATTCGTTGGTACCATGTCCGAAAACCACCTCTCGGCAAGCTCCATCGCACGTTCCACTTCGATGTTTCCCGCAAAGGAGACGACGATGTTTTCGGGGCAATAGCGCTCTTTTTTATAGCGGAAGATATCCTCGCGGGTGAAGCCCTCCACATTTTTCGCGGGGCCCAGAATGTTCCTGCCGTAGGCGCCCTTCCCGAAGAAGGCGCGGGAGAGAAGATCGAGGCAGAGATCTTCGGGCGAATCCTCGTCCATGTTGATCTCCTCGATGACGACGCCCTTTTCCCGCTTCATCTCCTCCTCGGGGAAGGTGGCAT
>CANQCA010000106.1 GCA_947589585.1 uncultured Clostridia bacterium | reverse complement strand
GCGTGGCGGTATTCCTCCCCCGTGAGCGTGACTTCCTCGGCTATTTTTTGCACGAAAAACCGCTTGGGCGCAGACATTTATGCCTCCTCCTTCAAAACGAACGCATACCACTCGCCCTTGTTCTCCTCGCGAAGGAGGCCGAGCCCGACTGCGGAGAACGCATTTTTCACCATCTCGCGGCGGTCCTTGATGATGCCCGAGAGGATGACGGCGCCGCCCTTCTTCAAATGGGAAGGGATGGCGGGCGCGAGGCAGACGAGGACCTCCGCCGTAATGTTGGCGAGGATGAGGTCGGCCTTCATCAAAGTATCGTCGACGAGGTTGCTCTCGGAGACGATGGTCTTGCCCTCCACGCCGTTCTTTTGGGCGTTGTGTGTCGCACTCGCAACGGCAACGGGGTCGATATCGGTGAGGAAGCATTGCCCCGCGCCGAGCTTGGCCGCGGAGATGCCCAAAATGCCGCTTCCGCACCCCACGTCGAGGACGGTATCGCCCTCTTTGAGATAGTCCTGCATGAGCGTGACGCACATCGCCGTCGTCTCGTGTTCCCCCGTGCCGAACGCCATGTTGGAATCGAGAAGGACGATCTCCTCCCCTTCCCGCTTTTCATAATCGATCCATTCGGGCACGACGACGATGTGCCCCAAATGGATGGGCCGGAAGTGCTTCTTCCAGATATTTATCCAATCGTCGCCGTCGATCACCCGCCGCGTCTCTTCCAGGGTGCCGAAGCCGATCTCTCCCGCCGCACGGTCGCGGCAGGCATAGATCTCCTGCATGATGGCGGGGATATCGCCCTCGCGGGAAGGCTCCAAAAATGCCTTGACGAGGGTCTCCGAGGGGCGGTTTTGCAGACTTTCGTCGAGATAGTCCCAAAAGATACCGCTTCTCCCCTCTTGCAGGGCGATGACATCGGCATAGTCGGAGACGGCGACGCCGCCTTCGGTATAGCTCCAGAGGATATCGGCGACGAGCTCGCTCGCCTCGCTCGTCGTGTGGATGGTCAGTTCGATATATTTCATACGAATATTATAAGATGCGGAAAAAAGATTGTCAAGAAAAACCCGAGGGGCAGGATGACGCAAAGCGGCTGCGCCGAGCGAGGCGCAGCCGTTTACTTTTCCGCGTGATTTTATTTTTTATAGGCGTCCTTGCCATAGAGGGCGGAGAGGCTGTCGGCGTATTTCTTGGCTCGCTCGAACTGCCTGAGCTCGAAGCCCGAAGAGGCCTCGGCGAGCGCCTTCTTTTGCTCCCTCGTGAGCTTTGTGGGGATCTCGACGACGGTGCGGACAAAGAGGCTCCCCACGCCGTTTTTCGTCTTGATACCCTTGCCGCGGATGGTGAAGACGGTGCCCGTCTGCGTGCCCTCAGGGATCTCGTATTCCATGGTATCGTCGAGGGTGGGGACGAGAAGCTTTCCCCCGAGCGCCGCCGCGGTAAAGGGAACGGGAAGATCGACATAGAGATCGAGCCCCTTGCGCTGGAAGATCTTGTGCGGCTCTACGCGGAAGACGACGATGAGATCGCCCGCTTCCCCGCCTTCCGTACTCGCTTGCCCGAAGCCGCGCTTACGGATATAGGAATTGGTATCCGCGCCCGCGGGGATATCGAGGGTGACCGTCGTCTCGCGGCGCACGGTTCCCCGCCCTTTGCAATCGGGGCATTTCTCCTCGATGACGCTTCCGCGGCCCCCGCATTCCGGACATGCCCCCACCCGAACCGTTCTGCCGAAGATGGTCGTCTGTGTGAAACGCAGTTCGCCGCGGCCGCCGCAACGCTGGCAGGTCTTGAAAGCCGTGCCGTTTTTCGCACCCGTCCCGCGGCAGGCGGGGCAGGGCTCGTTGCGCGAATAGGTGAGGTTGCGCTTGCACCCCTTCGCCGCATCCATGAAGGAGAGCGTGAGCTGGATCTGGACGTCGTCGCCGCTCCGGTCGCGCTGCACGCCGCCGCCCCCGCCGCCAAAGCCTTGGAAGATGGTATCGAAGATGTCGCCGAATCCGCCGAATCCGCCCCTCGAGAACGCATCGGAGCCACCCATGCCCGGATGTTCCTGTTCGTAATCGTATGCGGCGCGCTTTTGCTTATCCGAGAGGACTTCGTTCGCCTCATTGATCTCTTTGAACTTTTCGGTGGCTTCGGGGTCGTTGGGGTGCAGATCGGGATGGTACATCTTGGCGAGTTTTTTATAGGCCGCCTTGATCTCCTCCTCGCTCGCGTCTTTGGAAACGCCGAGGATCTCGTAGTAGTTTTTCTTGTTTTCTGGCATACGGGCTCCTTTTCATGCCGAAAGAGGATGCAGAAAAGCCATCCTCTTTTTTGGTTTGGTTGTTGATTGTTTTTTTTGGGGGTACGCGTCATTCTGAGCAGAGAGAGCCATACCATGTCCGCAAGATTCCCTCTCCGAAGAATCCATGAGTACGAAGTCCGATAGTTTTTACAACGTCATGCTAAGCGTAGTCGAAGCAAGAAAGGCTTCCCCCCAAAGGGGGGAGGCTCCGCCGCAGGCGGTGGTGAGGGCACCCTCATCCGTCACGGCTACGCCGTGCCACCTTCCCCCATGGATGGGGGAAGGCTTACGGACTTCGTATTAGGGGATTCTCTCGGGGCGTTGCCCCTCGGAATGACAGGTTCATCCCCTACGCAAAACAAAATTTGTGAAATAATCTTTACTGGTGGAATTCGGTATCTCCGCCGTCGTCGGGGCCTTGGCCGCCTTGCGCGCCGCCCGCCTGCTGATACATCTTCGCGATGACGGGCTGGATCTTCCTGGAGAGCTCCTCGAACGCGGCGTTGTACTTCTCTTCGTCGTCCGCTTCGAGCTCGTTCTTCGCTTCGTCGACGGCGGACTGAAGCACCTGCCTATCCTCTTCGGATAGCTTTCCTTCGCCCTCACGCAGCGTCTGTTCGACGGAGAAGATGAGCCCGTCGAGCTTATTGCGTGCCTCCACCTTGGTCTTGCGCTTCTTATCCTCTTCGGCGTACTGCTCGGCGTCTTTCACGGCCTTGTTGATCTCGTCCTCGGAAAGATTCGTGGAAGAAGTGATGGTGATATCCGTGGACTTGCCCGTGCCGAGGTCCTTCGCCTCGACGTGCACGATGCCGTTCGCATCCACGTCGAAGGTGACTTCGATCTGCGGGATCCCGCGGGGCGCGGGTGCGATGCCCGTGAGCATGAACCTGCCCATCGTCTTGTTGTCGCGGCAGAACTCACGCTCGCCCTGCAAGACGTGGATCTCCACGCTCGTCTGGTTATCCGCCGCCGTCGAGAACACCTGCGATTTCTTGGCGGGAATGGTCGTATTCCTGTCGATAAGGCGGGTGAACACTCCCCCCAAGGTCTCGATACCGAGGGAGAGGGGCATGACGTCGAGAAGGAGCACGTCTTTGACTTCGCCCGTGAGGACGCCGCCCTGCAATGCCGCGCCGACCGCGACACATTCATCGGGGTTGATGCCCTTGAAGGGCTCCTTGCCCGTGAGCTCCTTGACCTTTTGCACGACGGCGGGAACACGCGTCGAACCGCCGACTAAAATGACTTTATCGATATCCTTATACGAGAGCCCGGCGTCCTTCATGGCAAGGCGCATGGGTTCCGCCGTCTTCTCGACGAGGTCGGAAATGAGCGCCTCGAACTTCTGGCGGGTAATCTCGAGCTCCAGATGTGCGGGGCCCGCATCCGTCATGGAGATGAAGGGCAGGGAGACGGAGGTGGAAGTCATGCCCGAAAGCTCGATCTTCGCCTTCTCGGCAGCTTCCTTGAGGCGCTGCATCGCCATCTTATCCTTGGCAAGGTCGACGCCGTGGCTCTTCTTGAACTCATCCACCATGTAGTCCATGAGGCGTTTATCGAAATCGTCGCCGCCGAGCATGTTGTTGCCGTTTGTGGCGAGAACTTCGAACACGCCGTCGGAAATTTCGAGAATGGAGACATCGAAGGTGCCGCCGCCGAGGTCGTAGAT
>CANQCA010000105.1 GCA_947589585.1 uncultured Clostridia bacterium | reverse complement strand
GATGACGGCGGTGTATATCCTCATGACGCAGTTCAACCTCATCAACCAGCGGTGGGGGCTCATCCTCATCTACTCCGCGGGCGCGCCGATGGGGTATCTCACGCAGAAGGGCTTCTTCGACACCATTTCAATTTCCATCGACGAGGCGGCGCGCATCGACGGTGCGACCAACTTCCAGATCTTTGTGCGCATCACCCTGCCGCTCGCCGCACCCATGATCGTCTACACCCTGCTCTCGTCCTTCGTGTGGCCGTGGTCGGACTTCATTCTTCCCAAACTTCTCTTAAAGAACAAGGATCTCTACACGGTCGCGGTAGGCCTCATGGCGCTCGACAACACGGAATTTTCCCGCTTTGCGGCGGGCTCCGTCTTTATCGCGGTCCCCATCGTCATCTTCTACTTTGCACTCTCGAAATTCCTCATCAACGGTCTCTCCGCGGGAGCGGTCAAACAATAAGGAGAAAAAGTTATGGCAAGTTTGAGTTTGAAACACATCTATAAAGTCTATCCCAACGGCACCAAGGCCGTGAATGATTTCAACATGGAGATTGAAGATAAGGAGTTCATCGTCTTCGTCGGACCTTCGGGCTGCGGCAAGTCCACGACGCTCCGCATGATCGCGGGGCTGGAGGAGATCTCGGCGGGGGAGCTCAGGATCGGCGATACCGTCGTCAACGACTTGGAACCCAAGGAGCGGGATATCGCAATGGTGTTCCAGAACTACGCCCTCTATCCGCACATGACCATCTACGCCAACATGGCGTTCGGCCTCCAGATGCAGAAGATGCCGAAGGCTGAGATCGATAGAAGAGTTCGCGAGGCGGCGGAGATCTTGGGCATCACCGAATATCTGAAGCGCAAGCCCAAGGAGATGTCGGGCGGGCAGCGCCAGAGGGTTGCACTCGGCAGAGCGATCGTAAGGGAGCCCAAGGTCATGCTGCTCGACGAGCCGCTCTCCAACCTCGACGCAAAGCTTCGCACGCAGATGCGCTCGGAGATCGTAAAACTGCACCATCGCCTGAATACCACCTTCGTCTACGTCACGCACGATCAAGTGGAAGCGATGACGATGGGAAGCCGTATCGTCGTCATGAAGCTCGGCTTCGTCCAGCAGATCGATACGCCCAAAAACCTCTATCTGTACCCCGCAAATAAGTTCGTGGCGGGCTTCATCGGCACCCCGCAGATGAACTTTCTCGATTGCACGCTCAAACGGGAGGGGGAGAGGGTCCATGTCGTCTTTTCGGGGTGCGAGGCGCAGATCGACGTGCCGCTCAGCGCCCTTCTGAAGGTCGCCCCGCGCTATTTGGACGGGCAGAAAAAGGTGTGCCTGGGCGTTCGCGCGGAGGATATCACTCTCGATCGGGAGAGCGTTTTGAGGAGCGAGACCAAAATTAAAATTAAAGTTTCGCATGTGGAAGAGCTCGGCACGGAGACGCTCGTCTACGGCGACCTCGATCTTAATTACGACGGCATCGCCGAGACTGCAACGCGCGTCGTCCTGAAGGCGGCGGGGTTCAACGCCCTCTCCTCGGGCGACATCGTCGAGGCGGCGATCAATTTGGGCGCCATTCATCTCTTCGACGCGGAGACGGAGGAGAGCATCCTCCCGCGTATCCCCAAGGAGAACGTCATCCCCTGCAAAATTTTCGGGGGAAAGCTTTGCTTCGGGAATGTCGAAATCCCGCTTCCCCCCGCCATCTCCTGCGAGAACGGCGAGGCCGAGCTCATCCTTCCCACCGACGCCATTTCCCTCGGCGGAGATGTTCCCGCGACGCTCTGCGGCTGTGAGGAAATCGATGAAAATCGCCTCTCCACCTTGGACATGGGTGGGGTGAAAGTGTTCGCCGTCGCAAAAGAGGCCTTCCCCGAGGCCTGCCATGTGCGGTTCGACATGAAGAAGATCGGCCTTCGCAGAGGGGAGAGCAAGATGGTGGCACCCATGCCCGAAAAGAGCAGGTTGGAGGGCCGCTTCGTCATGGAAAAACTTCCCCGTGAAAAGGGCGCAAAAAAGGAGGCAAAATACAGCATGGAGATCGCCGGCGTAAAGCTCGAAGCCCCCAAGGCCGTCGCGGATAAGATGTTTGCCGCCTTCTCGGGGAGGAAGGTGTTCAACACGCAGTTCATCTATGAGTTTTCCCCCTACGATGTAAGGCTTGCGGAGGACGGCATCGCGGCGACGGTGAAAACTGTCCTCGACTACGGCGGCGAGAAATTCCTTCTTTGCACCGTCGGGGGCGAAGATGTGTATGTGCACGTCGAAAATGCGGCATACGAATGCGGAAGAGAAGTGCACCTTCAGCCCGACCCCGAAAAGCTCGGCGTCATCGAAAAATCCCGCGATATCCGCATCGTCTGAAAAAATTCGGCATATTTTCCCGCCTGAGGAGAAGCTCGGGCGGGATTTTTTTGCATATATTTTTGTATAGAAGAAAAAGTTTTCGTGAAAAACAGTTGCTCTTCGCGCGGGCACGTGTTAATATAGATAGTGGATAGAAATCATAACGGGCGCCCATGCACTGCGCAGGGCGACCTCGGGAAGGGACCTTATATGAAACATGCCGCAAAAATTACCATCCTGAATTCCATCATCACGATCGTGCTCTGCGCCGCGCTCATGTGCGGCGCTACGATGGCGCTCTTCACATCGAGGGGGGGAGGTCAACATTGCCGTGACTTCGGGCAAGGTCAATGTCGTGGCGACGCCGTTGCTCACAAAAGCGACCACGAAAAAGTGGGATGCTACGAATAATATTTACACAGATGAATCCTGCCTCGAAGGCAACACGGCGAAATTTGCGACCGGGGGAACTGCCTCGATCGACGGCGGCAATGTTAAACTCGACCGCATCATGCCCGGCGACAGCGTCACCGTGCAAATCGTTATCACCAACAAGAGCACCATCGACGTCAAATATCAGCTTCGGGCAAAGTTCCAAAACGATAGCAAACTTCTCGACGCCCTCGACATCGACCTGAAAAGCGATAAGACCGACCTTCAGATCTTCGATAAGCAGTTCAAAACCACCGGCTCCGGCAGCGAATATGGCAAGGCGTCGAAATGGCAGTCCCTGTCCGCGGCAAGCGCTTCCGATCCGGTAGCCACCCTCACCCTCACCATCACCTTCCCGTTCCCCGCCGATCTTAATTCCATGCAGCACCAAGGGGAGACGGCAAATATCAACCTCTCCGTCTATGCACTGCAGGGCAACGCCCATACCGAAGACCCCGTGGAGACCGCACCCGAGGAAGTCGCACCTTCCCATGCCTCGGTCGAGATCACAGCCGCAGAAGTGGGAAACTATAAGATCCTCGAGGCAAAGGAAGAGGAGGGGTACGATTTCCTGTATTGGGCATACAAGCCCTCGGGCGCAGCGGCAAGCTATGCCGCCCGCAGCAGCACCTATGCCACCACCACGGACTTCGGCACCTATCTCACCAACAACCCCGTCTATAAATTCCGCGTCACTAAGGCGAACCTCGGCACCTACCATGCCGTTTACCGCGCTACCACAAGCGATCGCAAGGTCATCCGCCTCAACGCCGCGAGCAGCACTTATACCATCGGGCAAGAAGACGTGGGCAAGGAACTCACTTTCGTCGCCGAACAGGAGACATGGTGTGTATTCAATGGATTCAAACTGGGCGCAGAGCCGAGGGGTAGCGGCGAGGACCTCACCTGCACCATAAGGCCCATTCAAGGGGACGAGGGCAAGGTGCTCACGGTGGAATATGCGGACTTTACCCTTGAGGACTACGAGAATTATTACGATAACACCGGCGCGATCAACTACGAGGCGGAGATCCTCAACTCCAACGTGCCGCGCAAAATTCCCGACAAATATGAATGCGGCGGCATCGACGGCGTGTTCACAGCGGGCGAATTTAAGGGTGCGGGCTCGGAATTTTCGGATGAAACGGATGATCAATTATATACCATCGATCCCGAAGATTATCCTATCTACGGCAAAGGGTATACGAACTACAAGAG
>CANQCA010000104.1 GCA_947589585.1 uncultured Clostridia bacterium | reverse complement strand
ATATTCGTTCAACGGCTCTGCGGTGGAGAATATGGAAAAGGCGGGCGAATACACCATCACCGTCACGCTCAAAGGCGGCGCCGTCCAAAACAACGAGCTTGTCAATAATACGGCTGTCTACACGCTCACGCAGGATATCACGGGCGGCACGGGTGAACAAAACCCCGGTCCAAGCGGCGGTGAGACAAATCCCGGCTCGGGTGAACAAAACCCCGGCGCGGACAAAAAGAGCGATCTCGACTTCGGTATGGTGCTCATTCTCATGAGCGTTGCGATCGTGTTGCTCGCGGTCGTCCTGGGACTTGCGGTCTGGAAGAAAAAGAGCGAAAAAAGTTCAAATACAAATTCGAATGTAAAGGAGAGAAAGTAATATGAAACAGGCATTGAATGCAACATTTTTCGGGATCGATCTGGGCATAGAAAACGACACGCTCATGACCATTCTTCTGATCGCCTTGGCGGTGATCTGCGTCCTGCTCGTGATCCTCATGATCTACATCCTTTGCAGCAAGAAGCTTGCGGACGTCGTGCGGGAGACGGTAAAGTCCGAACAGACGACGTCGCATGACGCAGATGGCGTGAAGGGACGCTCTTCGGATGAGACGAAAAAAACCCAACCCGCCACTCCCGCGAAGGCGCAAAGCGGCGCAACAGCTCACGGCACGCCCAACGGCTCTCAAAGGGGTACATTCGGGAATAGAAATACGGTTTCGAACTGCCCTAATGTCATGCCCGCGATCATGCCGCCGATCATATTGCCGCCGATCATATTGCCGCCGATCTGGGAAGATGTACCTGCCATAAAGAATGGACCGAAAAGAAGTTAAACAACCCGCCTTGCCATTCACAGATAAGGCAGAACACGCATATGGCAAAAATCAAAAGACCGCCGAGGGGGATACCATGTCCGAACCCGACATAAGCCTTCCCCCCCCCTCGGGGGGAAGGTGTCACGGCAAAGCCGTGACGAATGAGGGGCATATCGGTAGTTAACCCTCATCAGTCACCTACGGTGACAGCTTCCCCCGTAGACGGGGGAAGCCCTATAATATAGTGATACTTCGACTACGCTCAGTAAGACGATTGCAAAAACGCGGCGAGCTGCAAAGGGCAGCGCGCCGCGTTCTATTATTCTATTCCTTCTTACTTATCGTAATTGACCACAGCGGCGAAGTCGGGGGCCTTCAGGGAAGCGCCGCCGATGAGGCCGCCGTCGATCTCGGGCTGGGCCATGAGCCCTTTGCAGTTCTTGGGATTCATCGAACCGCCGTACTGGATGCGCATCCTGCCCACGTTCTTGCCCGCATAGACCTTTTTCATGCGCTTCCGTATGAAGCCGATGGTCTCGTTCGCCTGCTCGTCGGTGGCCGTCCTGCCCGTGCCGATCGCCCAGATGGGTTCATATGCGACGACGATCTTGGAAAGATCCTCGATCCCCGCGAAGTCCTTCTCGATCTGAGCGGAGAGGACCTTCTCGGTGAGCCCGCCTTCTCGCTCCTCGAGGCTCTCGCCGATGCAGACGATGGGGGTGAGCCCTGCTGCAAGTGCGGCCAAGGTGCGCTTATTGACGGTTTCGTCCGTTTCGCCGAAGTATTGCCTGCGCTCGCTGTGCCCGATGATGACGTACTGCACGCCGTATTCCTTGAGCATGTTCGCCGAGATCTCGCCCGTGTAGGCGCCTTTTTCGGCGAAGTGCACGTTCTGCGCACCGAGTTTTATCTTACTGCCGCGGAGCGCCTTCTTCACGGCGGGGATGTCGATAAAGGGAACGCACACGACGACTTCGCACTTGGCATCCTTGACGAGGGGCTTTAAGGCATTGACGAGCTCCACGCCCTCGCTCGCGGTGTTGTTCATCTTCCAATTTCCTGCAATAATGGGTTTACGCATAAAAAATCTCCTTGGATAAAGTTCCCTTGTATCATACCACGAACGGGCATAAAATGCAAACATTTTCGGAGCATTTCCGCATAAATCGGAGCATATTAAAGGGCAGGGGAGGGAGTTCTGACCTGCCCCCGTTTACGGGAGCGGGTGGTGAACGAAGTGAGACAGGTGGGGGCTTTTTCATTCAACCCCCACCACCCGCGTTGCGGGAGCTTTCTCACGCGGGTAGAACCCCGCGTTTGGTCACCGTTCGCGCCTTCCGATGCGCTCTACTTCTCGCAAAACGCAGCACACGGCACACCGTGCCGCTGTGCAGAACTGCGTTTTGCAACCCCTTCAAAGGGGGAAGCCTTCTCACAAAGTTTAAGCAAAAACGCCCCGCAGCGCGGAGCGTTTTCCAAGGTTTGTTTTAATTCTCGTCTTTGGTTTCTTCTTCGACGATCTCCTCAGTCTCTTCTACGGGAGTTTCTTCGACGATTTCCTCGGTCTCTTCGGCGGGAGTTTCTTCGACGATCTCCTCGGCCTCTTCGGCGGAAGTTTCTTCGACGATTTCCTCGGTCTCTTCTACGGGAGTTTCTTCCTCGACAGGAGCCTCTTCTTCTACGGGAGCTTCCTCAACGATTTCCTCAGCCTCTTCTGCGGGAGCTTCTTCGACGGTCTCCTCGGCCTCTTCGGCGGGAGTTTCCTCGACAGGAGCCTCTTCTTCGACGGGAGTTTCTTCGACGATCTCCTCGGTCTCTTCGGCGGGAGCTTCCTCGACAGGAGCCTCTTCTTCTACGGGAGCTTCCTCAACGATCTCCTCGGTCTCTTCGGCGGAAGTTTCTTCGACAGGAGCCTCTTCTTCTACGGGAGCTTCCTCTTCAGCGGGAAGGGTTTCGGCTTGCATAACGACGACTTCCTCAGCCGTCTCTTCAGCGGGCGCTTCTTCTGCGGGAGCCTCTTCGGCAGGTGCTTCTTCTGCGGGAGTCTCTTCAACGGGTGCGGCGGGGGCATTGCGGGCGGCACGCAGCTCGGCGCGCTCTTTTTCCGTCTTCATCGTGTCGAGAATAAACATCCTGATCACCCAATAGACGCCGAGGGCGGCGAGCCCGAAGATGAGGAAGATGAGCCCGACCCACCAAATGGAGGAGACGAGGCAGAACACGAGGATGGCAAGAAGTACGCAAAGTCCTGCGGTGAGGGGCAAGATGATGGTGAAAAGCAGCAGGAAGAGCTTGTACGTATCGTATGTGCTCATGGTGTTTTCAGATTTTTTCATGATTTTCTCCTTTGTCCCTTACGGGGATTATTTCTCGTTGAGGCAGGCAATCCCGGGAAGGGTCTTGCCTTCGAAGAGCTCGAGGGAAGCGCCGCCGCCCGTCGAGATGTGGGTGATCTTATCCGCAAAGCCGAGCTGGGTGCAAGCGGCAGCGGAATCGCCTCCGCCGACGATGGTCGTTGCGCCCTCGGCATCCGCCAAAGCCTGCGCGACTGCAATGGTCCCCGCGGCGAGGATGGGGTTCTCGAACACGCCCATGGGGCCGTTCCAGATGACCGTCTTCGCGGCCTTCACCTTTTCGGCATAGAGAGCACGCGTCTTCTCGCCGATATCCAGTCCCATCATATTTGCGGGAATAGCATCGGAGGGGACGGTCTTCACGGCGATAGGGGCGTCGATGGGGTCGGGGAAGGCTTCGGTGATGACGGTATCGACGGGAAGGAGCAGTTCTTTCCCTGCCGCCTTTGCCTTCGCGATCATCTCCTTGCAGTAGTCGAGTTTTTCGTCGTCGACGAGCGAAGTGCCGACCTCATGCCCCTGTGCCTTCAGGAAGGTGTAAGCCATACCGCCGCCGATGATGAGGGTATCGCATTTCTCCAGAAGATTGGAGATGACGCCGAGCTTATCCGCGACCTTTGCCCCGCCAAGGATGGCGACGAAGGGGTGCACGGGATGTTCGAGGCTATCCGCCATCACAGAGAGCTCCTTCTCGATGAGGAAGCCGCAGACGGCGGTCTTCACGAGGCCGTATTCGACAATGGCGGCCGTGGAAGCGTGCGAGCGGTGCGCCGTGCCGAATGCGTCGTTCACATAGATATCGCAGAAGGCGGCGAGCTTTTTGCAGAACTCGAGATCCTTCTTCTCCTC
>CANQCA010000103.1 GCA_947589585.1 uncultured Clostridia bacterium | reverse complement strand
ACGGGCTTCTTGCCGAGCCATAAAATTTCGCTCTCCACGCCCTCTTTTTTGAGCGTTTCGGCGACTTCCGAAAGGGCAGCATGCGTGCAGCCCTTCTCGTTGGGACTTCCGTTGATAAGCAGCGCTTTCATCAAAATTCCTCCAAGCTCTTTGCGAGCAAACTTGCTTCTTCCTCCGCGCGGCGAAGGCGGCTTTCGCACTCCGCGGGCGATGTGACGTCGAGCCCGAACGCGGAGACGGAAGCAAACGTTTCAATGCCGAAAAAGCGGCACAGGGCTTTCAGATAGGGCGTCGCCTGCTCCTGCTCGTCGCCGTCCTCGATTGCGAGGCCGCGCGTCGTGAGAAAGATCATCCGCTCAGCGCGGCACTTCCCCTCGCACGTTGCGCTATCGAATGCGATGCCCGAGACGGAGACGTGTTCCAAGTACGTCTTGAGCTTCGCGGGGATACCCATGTCCCAGAACGGGGCCGCGATAATTATCATATCGGCCATAGCGAACTGTTTGGCGAGATCGAACATGGGATGCCCGTATTCTCCCGCGGCGGTGAGGGCGTTGCGCTCCTCCATCTCCTTCCTGCCGAGCGGAAGAATGTCGAGTTCGTCGAGATCGACGCGCTCCACGCCGTACCCTTCGAGTGCAGAGAAAAAGGCGCGCGAAAGGCGCGCCGTTCTCGATTGTTCCTTGCGGAGACAGCCGTCGACAAAGAGCGCCTTCTTCACTTCTTAATGTCCTCCCCGTCTTCGCTCTCGTGAAAGTATCTCAGATACATTTTGCGGCAATATCTGCCCACTTCCGCATCCTCGGCGGGGGCACCGTCGAAGGAATACTGCCCGTTGACGCGCCAAGCGTTCAAAACGGAGATCTTCACGGCGTCCTCGGGGCAGCCGAACGCGCACGCCATACAGCCGACGCAGTGCATGCCGAAGTGGGGTCTGCCGTCCTTCATGTGGATATTTCCGCGCGGGCAGAGGCTGACGCATGCGCCGCAGCCGATGCACTTCTTCCGGGAAGCGTGGAAGGTCTTGCCGATGACGGGCATGGCGGGATGTTCGATGCGCACGGCAAACGCCGCCGCCCGCCGCACGAGGTTCACATGTTTTAAGGCCTCAGCGCCCTCTGCAACGACCTTTGCATCGCGGGGAATGCGATGTTCCACCGCCTGCCACATGCGTGCGGCCATGCCGTCCGAGTGGCGGAAGATGATGTTGTAGGGCATCACGTAGACGAACTCGCCCTTCACGTTAAATCCGCGGCGGGAAAGCATCCTGCGCGGGGTAAGGCCCGAAGCGTCGTTGAGCTTGGAAGGCTCGCCCGACGTGCGCAGAATATAGGCGGAAATGCCCTCGGCCTTGGGGAGCTTTTTCAGCCACTGCGTCACCGCTTTGGGGGCGTTGAATGCATGCACGGGATAGCCTAAGATGAGCGTATCATACCCCTCTATCGCGGGCATGGGTGCCTCGTTTCTGATGAGGACGACGTCCGCCTCACCGCCGAGGGCAATAAGCTCCAAGGCCATACGATCGGCGACGCGCTTTGTATTTCCCGTCCCCGAAAAGACGGCGAGAAGTGTTTTCATTCTCCTTCCTCCCCGAATTTTTCGGCGAAAGAGGAACCGTCCTCGCGGACGCCGTAGGTGTAATTTTCGTCCTTCTCGTGCGAATCGTACCAGACCTGCGCGACGAAGGGGCTGTATTTTGCGATGCGGTCGAAGTTCCACGGCATGGGCTGGCAGCACTTCTCGCACCAATGCCCGCCGCGGAGAACGGTATAGGCGCTCGCCTCGAAGGTGTGCCCCTCGTGGCACTTCCATGTGAGCTTTTTATAAGGGTCGCCCTCGCATTCTTCGCTCACGAGCTCGCCGCCGCGGAAACGCGCCGCGTCCTGCAAATCTTCCCGCGTCCATGCGGACATGGGCTTTGTTTCGTCGTAGCCGTGATCGAGAAGCACGGCGTTCTTCTTATCGCGCATGGCGTCGTAGTTGCCGAAGTCCCCCCGCGCGATGAGCTTATAATCCTTCCAATCGGAGGAGAGATTTTCCGCCTTCTCCATGGAGCCGAAGGTGGCGATGACGCGCGCTTCGTCATGATTTTTCACCCAGCGGTAGGGCGAATTGGGGTGATTGCGGAGCCTGCGGAAGAGAAAGAGGTCGATGAGCCCGCGCGGGACGAACCTGCCGAGCGTATAGAGCTTGTGCTGTGAGCCGATCCATTTCCAATATTCGTGGATATCGTCGCGCTGGTAGGAAAAGAGCTTCTCGAGCTCGTCGCCGTCGTAGAACCAAAGCCCGTGGAAGTTGCGGGCGGCGAGCCAGTTGGGTTTGAAAAACTTCTCCGCGGAACCGCCGATGATGGCGAACCCGTCGTTGAAGGTATCGTAGCCCGTCTCCATGCCCTTGAGGCCTGCGCCGATGTTGTAGATCTTCTTCCAGAATTCGGGCACTTCCCCCTTCTCATCGCGCTCTAAAATGCGCTTTATGAGGTAGCCGCTATCCCGCGAGCTCACCCACTCCAAGGGGGCGTTGGCGGCGGTGTGGAACATGAGCCCGTCGGAGATATTGTCGTGCATCATGTTGGGATGCACCATCGCCGTCTGGCGGAGAACTGCCCAGCATTCGAGATCGGCATCGAGGCAATACCGCTCGCCGTAGAGCTTATCCATCGCATAGCGGTCGAAGGGGCTGACGATGAGGGGATCGCCCACCCTGCCGAAGGGGTGCTTCTCGTTGCGGTTGCCGTAGAGCGCGACCGTCGAGATATGGATATATTTGGGTTGGGGAGAGCATGCCCTCACCGCATCGATGAGGGCGACGGCTCCCTTCTTGTTGCATTCCTCACTCGCTTTGTGGCTCGCATCCGAGCGGGGCGGGATGACCGCCGCCATGTGGATGACGTAGTCGACGCCGTCGACAAGTTTTTTGCAATTTTCCTTCGAGGCGATACTGCCGCGGACGATCTGAATGCGGGGCCCGTATTCCTTCTGAAGTTTTCTTGCGAGCTTATCGTTCTTCTTTTTATCCGAAAGAAGCACGCGGATGTACTCGACGGAGGGAAGCTCCAGACTCTGCTTGAGCGCCTCTCTTCCCATATTTCCGCTTACACCCGTCATTGCGATCTTCATAGGTTTCTCCCTCTTTTTTGCATTGCGTAAAGTCCGATTGCCTCGGACTGCAAGTTACAGTATAACCTATTTATCATAGAATGTCAACTGTGTAATTACTTTTTATGACACTTTTCCGCCGACGTTGTGGAGGGCTCCCGAAGGGCAGCGTCATTCTGAGGCGACAACGCTCATAAAACTTTCCGACGGGGCACCTTTCCGAAGAATCCGTGGGTACGAAGTCCGTGTTTTCAATCACGTCATGCTGAGCCGTGTCGAAGCATGACATTTTTTAATGTAGTCACCCTTCGACGATGCTACTTCGCGGTCGGTGACCGCTCGTGCCGACCTTGGATAATCAATAGAAGCCGCGGTCGGGGCAGGGTGACGGAATTGGGAAACATTCGGACTTCGTATAAGGGGATGCTTCGAGGATGGGCCGCTGTGGACTGCGTATGGCTTGGTCGGCTCAGCATGACGCTTACCGCCACCGGATGACGCGTTCCCCGTTCCCGTTAAAACGCGGAGAAGCAAGCAAGACAAGGAGCGCGAGGCTTTTCGCCGCCCGCGTCGCTTCCAATTTCTTGCGCGAGCAGGGTCCCCCTGCGCTGCGCGCCCCCATTTGCCAAGCCACCGCACGCTTATTGTCTTTGAGAACAAACAAGCACAGCGGGCGATACGGCATAGAGGTGTGATACTTAACCCATCACGAAATTTTGTTTTGCGATGTTTGGACTCCGTATTAGGGGATTCTCTCGGGGCTTCGCCCCTCGGAATGACAGGTTATTCCAAGTAAAACAAAATTTGTGAACCTATACGCGTTTCGCTCAAGATGACGCAAGAGCCTTCGGTTTTTTCATGGTGAGGGAGATGCGCATCTTACGCTCGTCCACTTCTTTCACCCAGACGGTGACGACATCCCCCAC
>CANQCA010000102.1 GCA_947589585.1 uncultured Clostridia bacterium | reverse complement strand
GCGATGCTCCCTAAGGTCTACCTGCCCGATGGAGGGGATATTCAGCTTTTCGCCCCCGAAAAAGCAGGAGATCCGCTCGGGGAAGCCTTCATAGTCGAAGACCTTGGTCGTCTTATCGATGAACGCCTCGTTCTCTTTGACAAATGTCGTAAGTTGCGTGTAGGAAGCCGGATAGTATTTCTCTGTAAAATACATATCCTCGAAATTGTGCGCAAAGCAGTAGTAGAGATTGGGCGTGAGGATCTGCGTGGGATAGTACCCGTCGCCCACAAAAAAGCAGTATGTCTCGGGCATGGTAGCCCCATATTGCGTGAACGCGGCGAGAAGCTCCTCTCCGTCCAATGAGATGGCCTCGCTCTTCTCGTGTGTTTGGAGCCACTGTTTCCCGAGACGGTAGGCATAGTTCCAGGCCGTCTCCCGCTCGGCTTTCGTTGCAATCGCGTCCGTGTAAAGCGGGTATTGCAGCTCCTTTGTGTAGGGATATTGTTTGAGCTGAGCTTCGAGTTCTTCTTCATCATAGAGGGGGAAGGAGAGCTCGTCTTCCATGAGAGCGGCAGCAATGCCCGCAAAGATCCCGAAAGGGACGGCGGGGAGCTCGGTGTCGGCGGCGTCGCATAAACAAACGGCACATATGAGCTCGGCGGGGTCCTCGGGCGAGAGCCAAAGCCCGTCGCGGCTCACATGCGTCACCGTATCCGCTGTGATATATGCAGGCATGGGAATTTGACAGCATTCAAGTGAAGAGACGACCTTCAAGCCGTCCACTGCACGGTCGATCTTTCTACCGTCCATGCCCGATTCATAGTAGAATGTGAGCCCCGCCTCCTCGATCGTTTTGTCAAAGTCAAAGCGGCGGTTGGAGGGAAGATAGTAATATTTTTCTTCGTCGCTCGAATATGTAAGCGGGGAAGTGCAGTCCGTCGCGTCATATTTCGAGGCGCACGCGACCGTAGATAGAGCGAGGAGCGCCGCGAGCGCGCAGGGGAGAAAACGCAGCGATCTTTTCATAAAACGCCTCATAATATGAACTTCCTGCAAACATTATACCACATGGGGGGGCAAGTTTTTTCAGAAAAAAACCGCTTAGACCTTCGAAGGGTCGCCGAGGAGGGTGGAGAAGTTCGTATAGACGACGAACCCCGCCTTTGCCTTCGGCGGCTTTTTTACATGCTTTACAAGGCAGTAGTCCACGGGGACCCGATCGCCGTTCGCGTCCGAGTACTTTGCGCACACGTTGGCGGCAAAGGAGAGTACCATGTCCGAGGGTGAGCGTCCGTTTGTACGAATGACGACGTGACAGGAGTGGTATCTTTGGGCGTGCAGCCACACGTCGTCGGGCGCAGCCGCACGCAGAAGTGCGTCGTTTTGCAAGTTGTTCCTGCCCGCCAAAATCTGATAACCGTCGCACGTAAAGTTTCTATAGGGAATGGTTGGCTTTGCCTTTTTGCGCTTTTCCTCATGGGCCTTCAGAAGTCCCGCCGCTTCGAGTTCCTCGGCGCAGGAGGAAAGGTCTTCCGCCGTCTCGGAAGAGAGGACGGCCGCCTTCAGACTCTCGAGATATTCGAGCTCCTCGCGCGTCTCTTTTTCCTGCGGAAGCAGCATTTCGAGGGTGCGTTTTTGCTTCCTGTACCGCTTAAAATAGCTCTGCGCGTTCTCGGAGGGGGTGCGTTGCGGGTCGAGAACGATCCTGAGCGTCCCGCCCTTTTCGTCATAGAAATTTTCAAGCTCGCATCCCCGCATACCGCGGCTGAGACGATAGAGGTTGGCGGTGAGAAGCTCTCCCTTGATGCGCAGAAGTTCGAGATCTTCGCACGCCTTTTTCTTCTCGAGGATCTGCGCGAGCCGTTTTTCCTGTTTTTTGAGCGCCGTCTGCACCAAAGAAGCCAGCCGCCGCTTTTCTCCCTCAGTCCGTTTTAAGGCGCGCCGCCGCGTGTAGAAGTACGTCTGCGCCTCTGAGAGGGTGGAAAAGGGGATGCCGCCCTCCACTTTTCTGGCATAAAAATCGATGGGTTTTCCATCGCATTCGACGACGCACGGGCATACCATGTCCGAGAAGATATATGTACGGACGTGGTCGCATAGGTCCCCGCCCGCATAGCTTTCGGCGATAGCTTCCGCCGTCGAGGGGGCGAGCCCCGCAACGCGCGTGAAGAGGAAATGAGAAAGATCCCCGTTTGCCTCTTTTAGGACGGCGCGAAGGGCGCTTTCATCCGAAGGGTCGGCCTTATCCTGCGGGGCGGGAAGGGTATACTTCACCCCGGGGAAGATGGCGCGGCGCACGTTCTCGTCTAAGGTCGTCGTCTTAAGTGCGCCGAGGATGACGCCGTTTTCCACGAGGATGAGGTTGGAATACTTGCCCATCACCTCGAGGTAGAGTTCGCGCTCCGCTTCGGCAAAGTCGGATGTGGAAAAGAGGGTGAAGCGCAGGATGCGTTCGAACCCCACGAGTTCCACCTTTTTTATCTCCGCACTCTGGATGCGCTTTCGAAGAAGCATGCAGAAATTGGGGGCGACGAGGGGGGATCCCTCTTCGCTCTCTTCGAAATAAGCCCCGCAATCCTGCGCATTTGTATTCAAAATGAGTTTGACCGTTCTCTTTCCAGTGTATATAATGAGAAAGACCTCGTCTTTGGAAGGCTGAACAATCTTGTTCACCCGCCCGCCCGTGAGCGCAAAGGAGAGCTCTTTGGCGACGAGGCGGAGGGTAAAGGCATCTTGAGGCATGGTTGTTCTCCTTGAAACGATAACATTATTATAACGGAAAAAAACAAAATTGTAAATAAAAACGCTTTTCTTTTCCAAAGCGATATGGTAAAATATAGCGTGCAAAAAAGCAAAATTCAGGCAGGAGTTTTTTTTATGAAATACGAAGTAGCACCTTCAGAAAAGAGCACAGTCAAGATCACGATGACCTTCACGGATGAGGAGTGGGCGGCGGCGAACACCAAGGCCTATCTCGAGAACAGGCAAAGATACGCCGTCAATGGGTTCCGCAAAGGCAAGGCGCCCAAGTACATCATCGAGAACTTCTATGGGAAGGGCGTCTTCTACGAAGCCGCGCTCAACATCCTCTTCTCGGATAACTACGATAAAATTCTGGAAGCGGAGAAGCAAAACTTCACCGCGGTGGGCGAACCCGAGCTCTCCCTCGTCGAAGATTTCTCCGAGACGAATGTGGGCATCGTCGCCCTTACGCCCGTCAAGCCCGACGTCACGCTCGGCGCTTACAAGGGTATAAAAATCCCGAAGTATGAGTATACTGTTACGGACGCCGACGTACAAAAGGAGATCGACAGTGTCCGCAGCCGTATCGCGGAAAATGTGGAAGTGACAGACCGCGCCGCCCAAACGGGTGACACGGCCAATATCGATTTCGTTGGCACCATCGACGGCGTGCCCTTCGAGGGCGGCAGTGCGGAAGCGTTCGACCTCACGCTTGGCTCGGGGCAGTTCATCCCGGGGTTCGAAGAGGGCGTCGTCGGGATGAAGATCGGCGAGAAAAAGGATATCGCCGTCACCTTCCCCGAGGACTATCAGGCAGATAATCTGCGCGGAAAGCCCGCCGTCTTCACCGTGACACTTCACAAGCTCACGGGCAAGGCGCTTCCTCCGCTCGACGAAGAATTTGCGAAGAAGATGGGCTCCGAGAGTGTCGAGGCCTATACGGCAAAGGTGCGCGAACGTCTCGAGAAGAACGCCGCATCGCGCTCCACCAACGAGACGGAGAACGCCATTTTGACCGAGATCGCAAAGACTTCTTCCGCCGAGATCCCCGACGCCATGGTAGACGCCGAGGAAGATCGTTCGCTCTCCCGCGTGGAATACAATCTCATGTATCAGGGCATCAAACTCGACGACTATCTTGCCTATCTCGGTACGACGCGCGAAGAGTATAAGAAGCAATTCGAGACCGAGGCCAAGGCGGCCGTGCTCCATCAGCTCATTCTCGAGAAGATCATCGAGGTGGAGAAGATCGCAGCGACCGAGGAGGAGATCGAAGAGAAGATCGCCGAGCAGGCGAGGAGCGTCGGGAAGGAACCCGA
>CANQCA010000101.1 GCA_947589585.1 uncultured Clostridia bacterium | reverse complement strand
GCGATGACGTTTTCCTTCGCAATGAGCCCCGTGATGGCGGCGACGGCGAACACCCAACCTGCCGCTCTTCCGAGCTGTGAGCCGAAGCCGAGCGGGGTGAAGATGGGCTGGATAAGCTTGCCGATGCTCGCAAGGATGCTGACATCCATCTGCTCGTCCGTAAGATAGCGCCAATCCCACGAGAAGTGCGAGAGGAACCAAATGACGATGGTCGAGGCAAGGATGATGGTGAACGCCTTCTTGACGAAGTGTTTGAGTTTATCCCAAAGGTGGATCATGAGCCCTTTGAAGAGCGGCCTGTGATAGGGCGGGAGCTCCATGATGAAGGGCGGCACTTCCCCGCGCATCGTCGTCGCACGCATCAGGATGACGGTGGAGAGGGCGACGATCATGCCGAGAAGATACATTGCGAGCACGATGAGATCGACCATGGGTGCGTCTGCCGCCCCCAAAATGCCCCCTGCGATGGCGGTGAGAATGGGCAATTTCGCCCCGCAGGAGAAGAAGGGAATGACGCGCACCGTACTCGTCCGCTCATTCTCGTCGGCGAGCGTCCGCGTGTTGATCATGGCGGGAATGGAACAGCCGAAGCCCATGATCATGGGCATGAACGCCCTGCCCGAGAGCCCGAAGCGGCGGAAAATTCTATCCATGATGAAGGCGATACGCGCCATGTAGCCCGAATCCTCCAAGATGGAGAAGAACATGAAGAGCACAAGGATCTGCGGGATAAAGCTGAGAACTGCGGCAAGCCCTTCCCAAACGCCGCTCACGATGAGGCCGCCCACCCAAGCGGGTGCGTTTGCACATGCGGCGTCGAGCCCCATGCCGACGAGCCCCGTGAGCCACCCCATGACGTTCTGCAACATGACGCCCGGGGAGAAGATCGCACCGTCGTAGAAGCAGGCGAGGAGCTGTACCCCGACGTTTTCGGTGTTCATTCCGAGCTCTCCGAGGGTGGGAAGTCCGCCCGCCATCGCACTGATATAGAAGAGATCTTCGGCAAACGTCAGATGGAAGATGGCGAAGAGAATGACGATGAAGATGGGAATGCCCCAGATCTTATGCGTCAGAATTTTATCTGCCTTATCCGAGCGCGTGAGTTTTTCGCCCGCGCCCCCATTTCTCTTATAGGCGGAGGAATAATTCGCCGCGATGTATTTATATCTTGCGTCGGCGACGACGGCTTCGAGATCACTCCCGAAGGTATCGTCTTCGAATGTTGCTTTGAACTCATCCACCATTTTGACGAGTTCGGGGTGCATCTTCACTTCGATCTCGTCCATCTCGGCGAGCTTGACGGCGTGGAAGAGCGGGGCATCCACCTTTGCGCCCTTCAAGGCGATCGTCACGTCCCGCACAAGGTGTGCAAGCGGAGAATCGTGCAGGACGCTCACCCCCGCGCGGGGCTTTTTCGCCGCCGAAATAGCTCTGTCCATGAGCTCCTTGATGCCCTGTCCGCGCAGGGCGGAGATGGCGACGACGGGAAGGCCGATCTTCTTTTCGAGCTCCTTCGCATCCAGCTCGTCGCCGCTTCTTTCGACGGTGTCCATCATGTTGAGCGCGAGGACGACGGGGACGTCGATCTCCATGAGCTGGGTGGTGAGGTAGAGATTTCTCTCCAAGTTGGTCGCGTCCACGATGTTGATGACGCAATCGGGCTTTTCGTCCAAGATAAAGTTGCGGGATATGACCTCCTCGGGGGTGTAGGGCGAGAGCGAATAGATGCCGGGAAGATCGACGATCTTGACGGGTTCCTCCCCCCGCTTATACGTCCCCTCGCGCTTATCCACCGTAACGCCCGGCCAGTTGCCGACGTACGCCGTGGAGCCCGTGAGCAGGTTGAAAAGGGTGGTCTTGCCGCAGTTGGGGTTGCCCGCCAAAGCAAATTTCATCATTTTGCCACCTCCATTGTGACGAGCTCGGCCTCCGTCTTTCTGAGAGTGAGCTCATAGCCGCGGATGGTGACCTCGATGGGATCGCCGAGGGGCGCCCTTTTGCGAAGAAGAACTTCTGCGCCGGGCGTGACGCCCATATCGAAGAGTCTTCTTCTCAGTCTCCCTTCGCCCGAGACGGTCTTCACGACCCCGCTCTCGCCGATGGAGAACTCGGAAAGCAGCTTTTGCTTTGCCATGTGATTTTTTTATACCTCCAAAATACATTTATGATGTGATGATGAATGTGGTGACCCGCGCCATTCCGCCTAAAAGCCTTCCCCTCTCGGGGGGAAGGTGTCGCCTTTGGCGGCGGATGAGGGGCAACAAGGTATTACATTTGAAAGCCAACCCTCATCAGTCACCTGCGGTGACAGCTTCCCCCTTGGGAAGGGGGAAGCCTTGCGGACTTCGTATGAGGGGATCCTTCGACTTCGGCTTCGCCTCCGCTACATCGCACTGCGGGCTCGTGCCGCGCTTAGTAGACAATAGTGCGCGCGGGGCAGGATGACGCGGCTACCAAAAGCAAAATAAAATTTGCGAAACCAATTCCAATCACTTGCCTTAGGCGGAATTAAATTCCGCCGTGGGCGCCCCAAGTTGGCGAGCCCTGTCGCCTCATTGTCTTTGAGGACAGAAGGGTACAGCGGGCGATGACGCTTTGAGATGCACTGGATTAACCCCTCGCAAAGTTTTGTTTTGCAGAGTTTGAACTTCGTATCAGGGGATTCTCTCGACCCCTACGGGGTCTCGGAATGACACGTTCGTCCAATGAGCAAAACAAAATTTGCGAAACTACGCGATATAAATATGTGAAGCGACATTCCGATCGAGGGCGAGGCGCCCCTCTTTGACGCGGCAGACGGTGCTCCCCCCGCTCGCGGAAAGCACTGTTACGCTCCCCCCTTCGAGCACGCCCAGATTGGAGAGATGTTTCTTCGTCTTTTCATCGAGAGAGATCTTGACGATCCTGACTTCCTGCCCCAAGGGCGCAAGAATAAGCGGCATTTTTCTCCTACCGTTCGCCCGCGTCCCCTTGCGGTTCGCAATGGCGAACTCACCTCCATAAATTCTGTTCGCCATTGCTAACTCACTTCCGAAAAAGGAGTTCGCAGATGCGAACTACATGTTAGATTTTATCATATGCCTTTTGGCCTGTCAACTGTTTTACGGCATTTTTCGAAAAATTATTTGGAAAAAAGAAAGGGTGTAATGTAAAACCCCCTCCTTGGATGACACGTCATTCTGAGCTGAACAGGATAATACGTTGTCCGCAAAAGAAAATCCCCGAAGAATCCCCTGAATGAAATCACGGACTTCGTATCATGGGATCCTTCGAGGATAGGCTTCCTCGGACATGATATGGGTTAATCGCCTACTTCGCCTGCGGCTCGTGCCGCGCTTAGTAGACAATAGTGCGCGCGGGGCAGGATGACGCAAACCGTCAGTCCTTTTTCGCTTTGAATTTTCTGCCGAGGTTCGTCTTGAGCAAGCTGCTTAGCTCCTCCAAAGTCCCCTGCGTGAGCGACGATTTCTCGATGACGTGGCTCTGCACCTTCGAAATATAGAGGTAATAGAATTTCTTATCCTCATAGGCTTTGTGAATATAGCTATACTTCGCCTTCGAGGTGGCAAAGAATTCGTCTCCCTTTTTCTGAGTGATCGTTATGTATTCCTCGTCGAAAGTGTAGATCTCCTCCGTATCCGGACTTATGAACATCGACGCCTTGTTGTTGGATCTTTGCATGAAACGCGAAAGAAAATAGCCGAGCGGCGTGATCAAAACGCCGAACACGATAACGGCAATGCCGAGTCCGACGTCCGATTGATCCTCCGGGACGGCGACAGCTACGATCCCCATTACAATGATGACGGTGCTCAATACAACAAACAACCACAGTAATTTCTTAAACGTGCGATTGATAAGCGCCGTGTTTTGTCTGCCGTCGAACTTCGATCGAAATTCTACCATACGCGAAACTCCTCCACATTCGACGCCGTGCGGGGCGCCTTATCCCATATTATAATAGGTTAAAGTTTTTCCGCCTCTTCTATCCAGAGGGCGGAGGAGGCGTCGGAGGGCATGCGAAGATCGGCGCGGGGCGAGAGGGAGACGGAGCCCAC
>CANQCA010000100.1 GCA_947589585.1 uncultured Clostridia bacterium | reverse complement strand
TACACGGCGAGAAGGGATAGAGAGAGCGTCGCCGCCTTCTGCCCGCCCGAGAGCATGGCGGCAAGGAACCCGTCGGGGTCTGAAAAAAGAAAGAGCGCGCACGACAAAATAAAGATGACCGCAAAAATTCCGTTCACGCTCTACTATATTGTCTCTTTTTGTCGTTTAGAACACTTCCCTTCCTGCCACATTCTGAGCGAAACGCGTATAAGCTGCGCAAGACATCGTCGTGTCAAACGCGTCATCCTGAGGAGCGAAGCGACCGAAGGATCCCGAACTACGAAGTCCATGGGTCAAACGCGTCATCCTGAGGGATGTGCATAGCGTTATCGCGTCATCCTGAGCGGAGCCTGCAGGGCGAAGTCGAAGGATCCCCTCATACGAAGTCCGAAAGGCTTCCCCCTTGGAAAGGGGTAAGCTGTCACCGCAGGTGACTGATGAGGGTTGGTTTCTAAATACGTCATGCTAAGCGTAGTCGAAGCATGACTTTTTTTTAAGCGTCACCCTTCGACACAGCTCAGGGTGACGAAAAGAAGCGCGGGGCAGGGTGACGTGATTAGAAGCGTCCTTTTGTCGCCCCTGAAAGGGGAGATGTCACGAAGTGACAGAGGGGTTAGAACCCTAAGCCGTTTCGACTCGCTATTTTCATAATCGCCGACTTCGTCTTCGAGGAATCGGGCTTTGAGATCCTTGTCGAAAAATTATAACATAATTTTTCTTCTGCGTTTGGGGTTGCGGTTGCGGGATCTTTCTCCGCTCTACTGCATTTACAATATCTGCGATAGAGCGTATGTTTTGATCTGAAATTGCGCCGTACTGTTTGAGAAAATTCTCTTGATAAATGTAATAGGGATCCGTTTTATAAAGCAATATCTGCTTAGGTGCGACCTTGAGAAGTCATAGCATAATTCTGACTTTTTGAGCGGAAAATCTCGGATCGGAAATTTCCGTGCTATAATCCAAAAACACATTGACGCCACGCGGAAAAGGTTGTACGAATTGCTCTTTTGCTTTTTTCCAACACAAATCATCTTCTCTGCATTTCATTGGATCAATAGAACCACCACGAGGATTGCAGATTTTATCTTCCGCATCGAAAACCCAAACGACTTGATAGCCGCATGACAAATAGAATGCGTTGCGTTTTGCGATTTCTTCGCTCGTTATGGGACTGTGCTGAAATTCAATAACGGTATTATTGACAAGAACATCTGCGCGGTGCTTCACTCCGTCCTTTTTTACGACGACCTCTCTGCACTCTTCGGGAAATTTCTCTTGCCAAGAAAGATGCCACTCGCTCATGTCGTGCGTCCAATCGTCTATACATTCCGTCCCCGGATGATGAGCGAAATGTCTTCTGATCGCGAGAGAATTTTTCGCACGAATACTAACGGGTTCGCCACAAATCGGACAGAAGTATTGTTTTTGATCCACTGCTTTCTCAATAAAAATTCTGTTTTGATTTTCGTCGCATGCAATAAACATAACTTTCTCCACAAGTGTATTTTCATTTTTTATATACCACTGCCCAACAAAATAAAACAATTCGACGCCACGAGACCTAAGGCTTTACGCGTCACCCTGCCCCGCGCGAAACTTCTATTTGTAGACTAAGCGCGGCACGAGCGCTCTGCGCGAAGTAGCCGTAATATTAAAATAAAAACCGCGAGCCAATCCCCGAAGGAGCCCCTCATACGAAGTCCGAAAGGCTTGCCCGCACACCCGCCCTCATTCCGAACCCCCGCAGGGGGGGGGGAGAATCCCTACTCCGAAGGCAGTTTGCAATGTATTTTCGTGCGTTTGTAGGGATCCCCTCGCTTCGCTCGAGATGAGGAGTGGAAACGAGCGCGTCCTTGTCGTCACGAGGGCATGTCCCGGGTGTCCTTGTCGCCCCTGTAAGGGGAGATGTCGCGCAAGCGAAAGAGGGGTTAGAAAACACTTTCCCCACTGAAAATCATTTACTTTTTTCGTGCGGCGCGGTATAATAGGGCAAAAGAGGTACCATATGGCAAGCAAATACTATATCACCACGCCCATCTACTATCCCAGCGGCAACTGGCACATCGGCCACTGCTACACCACCGTCATCTGCGATGCCCTCGCCCGCTTCCATAAGATGAAGGGGGAAGAGGTCTTCTTCCTCACGGGCACCGACGAACACGGCCAAAAGGTGGAAAAGGAGGCGAAGAAGCGGGGCATCACGCCCATCGAGTTCGTCGATCCGCTCGTTGCCGAACTTAAGGAGATGTGGAAGCTTTTGGATGTCTCCTACGACCGTTTCATCCGCACCACCGATGCGGACCATGTGGCGTGCGTGCAGAAAATTTACCAAAAACTTTATGAGAGCGGCGATATCTACAAGGCGGAGTACGAGGGCTACTACTGCACCCCGTGCGAGGCATTCTGGACGGAGAGCCAGCTTAAGGGCGGCAAGTGCCCCGACTGCGGCAGGGAGGTGACGCTTCAAAAGGAGGAGAGCTACTTCTTCCGTCTCTCCAAATATGCCCCCCGCATCCTGAAGCTCTACGAAGAAAACCCCGAATTTTTACAGCCCAAGTCCCGCGTCAACGAGATGGTGAACAACTTCCTGAAGGCGGGGCTGCAGGATCTGTGCGTCTCCCGTACGACGGTGAAGTGGGGCGTGCCCCTTCCCTTCGACGAAAAGCACACCGCCTACGTTTGGATCGACGCCCTCTCCAACTATATCTCCGCCCTCGGCTACGGGACGGAACATGACGACCTCTACAAGAAGTTCTGGCCCGCCGAGCTCCATATGGTGGGCAAGGAGATTGTGCGCTTCCACGCCATCATCTGGCCCGCCATTTTGATGGCGCTCGGAGAGCCTATCCCGCGGCAGGTCTACGGACATGGGTGGCTCCTCATCGGTGGAGACAAGCTCTCCAAGAGCAAACAGGAAGCCGCAAAGAACGAGCTCACCGACCCCTACGAACTCGTCAAGCGCTATGGAACGGACGCCATCCGCTACTTCCTTCTGCGCGAAATTCCCTTCGGGAGCGACGGCGAATACACGGGTGAACGGCTCCTCGGGCGCATCAACGCCGACCTTGCCAACGATCTTGGGAATCTGGTTTCCCGCACGCAGGCGATGATCGCGCAAAATTTTGAGGGGAAACTTCCCGCCCGCGGCCCTATCGAGGGGACGGACGGTGAGCTCATTGCGATGTGCGAAGCGCTTTTCGACAAGGTGAACGCGGACATGGGTGCCCTCAATGCGCCCGAAGCGCTCGCAGATATCTTCGCCGTCATCGACCGCGCCAACAAATATATCGACGAGACCACGCCGTGGATCCTCGCCAAAGATCCCGCAAAAAAGGCGCGCCTCGGCGCGATTTTATACAACCTTGCCGAGACGGTGCGCATCTGTGCGGTGATGCTCAAGCCCTTCCTCACGAAGGCGTCCGCGGTCATCTTGAGGAGCCTCTCCTTCGACGAAAATGCGGGCTTCGAGAGCCTCGCGTTCGGGACGCTCCAAGCGGGCGTTCCCATCGAAAAGATCACGCCCATCTTCCCCCGTATCGACGTGAAGAAGGAGCTCGCCGAGGTGGAGAAACTTGTGAAAAAAGCAACCTGTCATTCCGAGCCCCCGCAGGGGGCAAGTGAATCCCCCCATACGCAGTCCGTCTCCGCGCGTCATCCTGAGCCTGTCGAAGGATCCCCCGATACGCAGTCTGCGTTTTCATCAAGGGGATCCTCTCGGCTCTGCGAGCCTCGGGATGACACGCACACCCCCCTAATTCCGAGCGAAGCGAGCGAATCCCCTCAAACAACCCAAATCACCATCGACGACTTCGCCAAAGTCGAACTGAAAATCGGCGAGGTCATCGCCTGCGAGAAGGTGAAAAAGAGCGAAAAACTTTTGCACGAATCGGTGAAAATCGGCGACGAAGTGCGTTCCGTCGTCTCGGGCATCGCCAAATTCTATGCGCCCGAGGAGATGGTAGGGAAGAAGGTGGTCGTCGTGACGAACCTCAAACCCGTCAAACTCTGCGGCGTCCTTTCCGAGGGCATGATCCTGTGCGCCGAAGATGCGGAGGGGAATCTCTCCCTTCTCACCCCCGAAAAAGCCATGGCGAGCGGGGCGAAGGTCAGATGATCGACGTCCACGCCCACTTTGCC
>CANQCA010000099.1 GCA_947589585.1 uncultured Clostridia bacterium | reverse complement strand
GATAAGACTTTTGCAAATCATATGGCGCCGCTCGAAGCGGGGCTCGAACACGAGAAATATGTCACGTCCCTCATTACCGCCATCTACCACGAGGCGTTCGCCCAGAAGGACTACAAGACGATGCAGTTTTTGGATTGGTTCATCAAGGAACAGGGCGAGGAGGAGACGAATGCGGACGATCTCATCAAGAAGATGAAGCTCTTCGGCTGCGATGCGAAGGGACTCTACGCGCTCAATCAGGAGCTCTTATCCCGCGTCTATGCTCCCTCGACGACGGGACCCGCAATGTAACACATCTTGCCGTTTCGACGAAAAACGGCATACCCATGTCCGAAACACAGGCAGCGCGGCGCCCTTCAGGCGCCGCGTTTTCTTACTCTGTTTTATAGATCGTTCGATATTTTTTCAGGGCGTAATGATAATAGTTGCGCATGAAGATGCCGAGCCGCTTGGGCGAGAGGATGAGGGCGCGGTCGCCGAAACGTTCGAAATAGTAGAGCAGCTGGTTCGCAGAGCATTCAAAGGTGTAGATATCCCCCTCGACGGAAACGGGGGTGGGACGGTAGAGGTAGATCTTGCGGAAGAGTTCCTTCCCCTTTTCGGTGAGTTGTACGCGGATGGGCTCGCGGTCGGTACTGTAAAAGGGATACTGCGCCCCGCATTCCACCTGTCGGGCAAAGAGCGCCGCGTTTTCCTCGGGAACGAAGGCGCGCTCGGCAAGAAGGGAGACCGTCTCCACATTGGCAAGGCGCACGGTCATATTGTTTTTTCCGTCGTAGAAGAGGACGTAGTTGAAGAGTTCATCCTTGGCGGGGCTCACCGCGTAGAGGGAAGCATGCGCAAAGACGCCCCCGCTCTTTAAGGCAATGCAGACGGCGGCGCCCTTCTTCATGGCCTTTAACAAAACGGCAAGATTTTCCGCGCAGACGATCTTCTCCCGCTCGTTTTTGGGCTTTCCCGCATAGGCGGAAAACATTCTCCGGAAGAAGGAAGAGAGCGATTCATCCCGCGCGGTATTTTGGATGCACATCACCGCTCGCGCGGAGACCTTGGTGGGTTTGAAGGAAAAGACGGCGCTCTCCCGCTTCCCCTCGCGGGCATTCTCGCGCTTTGCAAGGACCTTCAGGATCTCGCCGAGCGCCTTCTCACTGTAGTAGGCGGGCACGGCGGAGAGGGCGGCGCGGAGATCGTCGCAGAGCTTTTCCTCAATCGCGGAGAAGCTCTCATAAAAGTTCGCGATGAGCACGTTGATGAAGGCGTTGAAATTCATCCTGCCGTCCGGGCGCAAAAATTTGAAATCTTCGCAGTCCTTTTTGAGAAGGTCGAGCGTCGCCTTTGCCATGCTCACCTTGATTTTTTCGTCCATATCCCTTTTCTCCTTTGTGACAAAGGTATTGTACCCGAAAAGGGGGCAAAAATCAAGTATTTTTTTAGCGACGTACCCATAAAAAAGGGTGCGTATTTTTTAACGAAATTGCGGCCATACGCTTCTTCTTGTGTGGTGTTATAATAAATTCAGCTCCAAGGCGGCGAAGCAATATTGCCCGTTTTTGGGGAAATCACACCGTGAGGAGGAACACATATGAACACACCGACATTTGAAAGCATCGCGGGGTACGAACGCGAAAAGGCAGAGCTTAAGCGCCTGTGCGAGGTCTTCAAGGACCGTGAGCGCTACGAGAACATGGGCGCACGGATGCCCAAGGGGATCATCTTCTACGGGGATGCGGGCACGGGCAAGACGCTCTTTGCAAAGGTCCTCGCAAATGAATGCGGGCTCGAAACCTTTTGCATCGATCTCGGCGACGTCGAGGATACCTCCGCGATCTGCAAACTCATCCGCGAAACATTCGAAGCGGCGGATAGTTGCGGCAAACAGGCGATGGTCTTTTTCGACGAGGTGGATAAAGTTCTTCCGTGCTACGGCGAAAACTATGTGACCGACCGCGCGAAGACGATCCTATCCCAGCTTCTCACCCTCATCGACGGCATGGAGAGTTCCTCCCGCATCATCTTCGTGGGGACTTGCAACGATTACGAGAATCTCCCCACGACGCTCATCCGCCCGGGGCGCATCGATAAGAAGATCGCGATCGGCATGCCGAGCCTTTCCTCCCGCACCGCCATTCTGAAGATGTATGCCGAGAGGACGGCTTGCACCTTCGAGATGCCCATGAAGGAGCTCGCATCCCTCACGGCGGGGTTCTCCTGCGCCACCCTCGAGACGCTCATCAACGAGTGCGTGCTCTGTTCGGATAAGGACGGGTTTGTTCCGCGGGAGAGGATCCGCCAGCGCTTTTTCGAGATCGAGCGGGAGGATATTCCCCGCAAGCGTTCCCTCGCCGACGACACCATCCGCGCCTGCAGGAACCTCGGCTCGTTCGTCGTCGCCTGCACGTTCGACGAGGGCGACTACACACTCTCCGTGGATGGGGACACCTGTTGCAACGATTTCTTTGACTCAATTCTCTCCGACTTTGATTCCGGCTACTGCGAGGATGAGTTCGATGACGATATCGACTTTTCGCAAGGCCTCGGCGACGATGACGACTTTGATGATGACTTCGACGGCGATGAAGAGGACTGCGGAAAGGCGACTGGCAGTGTCTGCGACGAGGAAAAGCCTTTCGCGCGACTGTACGGCAAGACGGACTATCTGCGGGCGATCGCCGTGCGTCTCGGCGGCATGGCGGCGGAGGAGATTGTGCTCGGTGAGCTCTACGAGAATATCAAATACGATCTCAATGTCGCCGATGAAATTCTCTTCTCGATGTCGGAGCTGGGGATGTTCGGGATCCCCCGTCGCTATTCGGAAAAGCGCAACGACGTCTGCTACCCCGATGCATGGACGGAACAGCTCTTTGCCCTGTTCGACCGCGTTCTCGAAGAACAATACGAACTCGCGAAGGAGATCGTCGCAAAAAATAGGGGTGTCATCAAGAAGCTCATGCCGGTTCTCGCCGAGAAAGGCACGCTCTCCAAAGAGGAGGCAGAGCCGCTTCTCAAAAAGTTCGGCGGCATCCGAAAGTAACGCAAAAATCAACCCTTCGACGAAAAACGGCATACCCATGTCCGAAAGAAACGTGCGCGGCGCCCTTCAGGCGTCGCGCAATTACATTGTGGCGAAAAAGCCCCTGCGTCATCCTGCCCCGCGCGCATTATTGTCTACTAAGCGCGGCACGAGCGCTTTAGCGAGAAGTAGCCTTTCAAAAAGAATGAAAACCGTGAGCCCATCCTAGAAGGATCCCGAAAATGAAAACTCGGACTTCGTATTACGGGATTCTTCGGAGAGTCACTTTTACGGACAGTTGTATATTTTCTATCGGCTCAGAATGACGCGCGGGGCAGAATGACGTAATTGAGGGCGGATGACTTCACAAAATGCGATTTTCCTATGAGAGGTTGAAAGTTCACGTGATTTATGTTATAATGGATGCGAATTTTTAAGGAGAGAGATATGGATCGGGCGGAAGTTGTGGCGGCGCTCATCTGGCGGGGAGATACATTCCTCATCTGCCAGCGGCCGAAAAACAAGGCGCGGGGGCTTCTATGGGAGTTCGTTGGCGGAAAGGTCGAGGCGGGCGAGAGCAAGCAGGCGGCGCTTCAAAGGGAGTGCCGCGAGGAGCTCGGCATCGGCGTAAGCGTCGGCGAACCCTTCTTCGAGGTCACGCATACATACCCCGATCTCGAGGTGCATCTCACCCTCTTTTATGCCACCATTGAGGAAGGGGAGCCGCAGCTTTTGGAGCACAACGATCTGCGCTGGATCTCGCCTTCCGAGATCGACGACTTTGATTTTTGCCCCGCCGACGAGGTAATTTTAGAAGAGATCAAGAGACAGCATGGGGCGGACGCATAGGGGAAAGATATGGTAAATGCTTTTTCGAGAACGGCACTTCTCATCGGCGAAGAGGGCGTGGAGAAGCTAAAAAAAAGCCGCGTTGCCGTGTTCGGACTCGGCGGTGTGGGCGGATACTGCGTGGAAGCGCTTGCCCGCGCGGGGGTGGGCGCCCTCGACCTTATCGATAACGACAGGGTGTCCCTTACGAATATCAACCGTCAGATCTATGCGCTGCACTCGACGGTGGGGAGAATGAAGACGGATGTCGCCCGTGAGCGCGTCCTCGATATCAACCCCGATTGCGCCGTGAACACGCATGAAATTTTTTACCTACCCGAGACGGCGGGGCAGTTCGACTTTCATATTTATGACTATATCGTGGACGCCATCGATACGGTCGCGGGCAAGCTCGCCCTCGCAAAAAACGCCGCCGATGCGGGCACGCCCATCATCAGCTGTATGGGCGCGGGGAACAAATTGGACCCCACCATGTTC
>CANQCA010000098.1 GCA_947589585.1 uncultured Clostridia bacterium | reverse complement strand
GCAGCCCCGGCATGTCCGTGTAGATGTCCATTTTGACGCCGCTCTTTTCGCTGTATGCGGTCGCGGCATGGCCGCCTCTCAGGACAAAGTTGTGGTCGAAGCCGTGCGTGGGGTTCAGAAGCTCGGAGCCGATTTCTGCCCCGATCTTCTTCGGCTTTCGGAAGTCGAACGGCGTCCCCTCGACGGGTACGATCTCCCCCGTCGGAATCTGTAGTTTATCCATGGGCGTATAAGCGTCGGCGTAAATTTGCAGATAGGTCTCGTCAATGGCAGCTTCATCATCTAAGCGAAAATAGGGATGAAGGGTGGGCGCCCAAACGGTGTCCTCGTCCGAGACCGCCGAAAAGCGCACGGTGAGCGAATTTTCCTCGGCAAGGTAGGAGACGCGCAAGAGAAGCGTCCCCGGGAAGCCTTGATCGCCGTCCGAGCTTAAAAGCGAGAGGGTGAGGGCGTGCGGCTCATATCCCTCGCAGTTGAAGAGACGCTTATCGAAGCCGTCCTTCCCGCCGTGGAGGGTGTTCTTCCCGTCATTTCGGGGCAGAAAATACGTCCTGCCATTCAGCGGGAATTTCCCTTCCTTAATGCGGTTGCAAACGCGCCCGATGACTGCGCCAGCATAGGTATCGCTCTTGATGCGCTCAATGGGGCTCAAAAAATGCAGGCACACCTCGCGCCAAGCGCCGTCCTTTTCCCTGATTTTGAGAGATTCTATCGCCCCGCCCAAACGCGAGACCGTCGCCTGTATTCCCTCGCTTTTTATGACATAGCGGGAAATATCCTTATCCTTGAATGTTGCTTCCATATTCATGCGTTCCAAATTTTATCGCCGACGGCGAGCTGCCTCTTTAAGATCGCAAGGTCGGTGTTTTCGTCGATGACGACCGCCTCGATATCCCACATTTCGGCGAGGTCGAGCATTTCCTGCATCGTCACCTTCGCCGAGACGACGCTGTGGTGTGCGCCGCCCGCATACAGCCATGCCGCGACGCCGTCGTCAAAGCCGCTTTTATATTGCCACATTAAACTCCCTACGGGCAAATTCGGCATTTTTTCGGGAGAAGGAACAAGTTCTATTTGTTGGATGATCAATCTCATTCGCCCGCCCATATCCACCATTGTTGCGGCGATCGCCTCGGGCGCGGAGATGCCCTCGAACACAAGCCGCGCGGGATCTTCCTTTCCGCCGATAGAGAGCGGGTGTACTTCGATTCTCGGCCTATCCTTTGCGAACTGCGGGCAGACCTCCAACATGTGCGCACCGAGAACGGCATCCCGCGAAAGGTCGTAGGTGTAATCTTCCATCATGCCCGTGCAGCTGTTTCCCGCCATGTAGCTCATGATCACGCCGAGGGCAGCGACCTTCCAATCTCCCTCGGGTCCGAAGCCGTACCCCTTCGCCTGCAAATCTTGAACGGCAAGCCCGGGGAGCTGATGAAGGCCGCCGAGCGTTCCGAAGTGGTCCACAAAGGCATTGTAGCCGCCCCGCTCTTTCAAAAACCGCTCAATTGCAATCTCGTATTTCGCCTGTTCGCGGACTGCGGCGAAATTCTCCGTGGCGAGGGTGTATTTTTCTTTATATGCGTCGAGAAGGGCGTCCGTCTCTGCGTCCGTGACCCGCCCGATCGCCTCTTCGAGCTCAGCAATGGGGAAGTAGTCCACCTGCCAACCGAACTTGATATGCGCCTCGACCTTATCCCCCTCAGTGACGGCGACGCCGCGCATGTTATCCGAGAAGCGGCACACCTTGACCCGCTCGGAAAACGCATAGCCGGCAGCGGCAATGCACCAATCGGCAAGCCTGTGCAATGCTCGTTCGTCCGTGAAATGCCCGACTACGACCTTGTGCGGAAGGCGGAGCCGCGCCAAGATATAGCCAAATTCTCTATCGCCATGGGCAGATTGATTTTCGTTCATAAAGTCCATGTCGATCGTCGCATAGGGTAGCTCTTTGTTGTACTGCGTGGCGAAGTGGCAGAGCGGTTTTTGGAGCTTTTTCAGCCCCTTGATCCACATTTTCGCGGGGGAAAATGTATGACACCAGACGATGACGCCGATGCAATTCTCGTCGCAATTCACCGCTTTGATCGCCGCATCCACTTCCTCCGAGCTCTTGCATGTTGCAAGGTATTTCACCGTGACGGGCATTTTTTCGCTCACATAGTCCGCCATTTCCTTGGAATGTTCAGCGACGTGGGCGAGGACGTCCTCGCCGTAGAGCGTCTGCGACCCCGTGATCCAATAGACGATTTTCTCTTTCATTTTTTATCCCCCTGCCCGTAGTAGGCGTCCTTCCCATGTTTGCGGAAGTAGTGTTTATCCAATAGGTATTGCTCCACGCCCTCCGCCTCGGGGCGCAAAAGCCTTGTGAAGAGCGCAATGCGGGCAACTTCTTCCAATATAACGGCATTCTGCACCGCTTCCTCGCATGTTCTTCCCCATACGAATGGACCGTGGTTTTTCACAAGAACTGCGGGAATAGCCTCACAGTCTTTGACGGTTTCAACGATGACTTTGCCCGTGTTTTTCTCATAGTTTTCTTCGATTTCTTCTTTTTTGAGGGCGCGGGTGCAAGGAATATCTCCACAGAAAGTGTCCGCATGCGTCGTGCCGTATGCCTTAATGGGCAATCCCGCCTGTGCAAACGCCGTCGCATGGGCGGAATGCGTATGGACGACGCCGCCGATTGCGGGGAACGCTTTATACAGTTCGAGGTGCGTTGGCGTATCCGACGAAGGGCGAAGTTTCCCCTCTACGATGTTGCCCTCTAAATCGACCACGACGAGATCGGAGGGTACCATGTCCGCATACGGAACCCCGCTTGGCTTGATAACGACAAGCCCTCTCTCCCGATCGATGCCGCTCACGTTCCCCCAAGTGAGGACGACCAATCCGTGCTGCACTAAGGCAAGGTTTTGCTCGTAAACTTGTTTTTTGAGTTCTTCTAACATAGTGCGCCCTCAGCGGCGGCCTTTGCGACCGCCAAACCCGTTTTGTATCTCTTCAAAAATATACTAAATTTATCTAACTCACTTTGGGGAGCCATTAGCGTTGATTTCTCCGCTTTCGCAAAGATCTTTGCAAGGAACGCTTCAAGCGGCAGCGTTTTGCCTCGGTAGAGCGCAAGGATCGCCATGCCCCATGCGCCGCCCTCGCCCGCATTTACAACCGGCTCGTCCATCTGTTCCTGCGCTGACCGCGCCCACAGAGCATACGACACGCAAAACTGCCGTCCGTGCGAAGAATTTTCTCCGCGCGGGCGGCAGGTTTTATCATGCGCTCGATTTTCGTGCGACCGATGATTCTTCCGTCGCGCGGTCATTTTTCCACGCGACCGGCGATTCTTCCATCGCACAGCCGTTTTTCCGCGCGCCCCCGCTCACAGCTTCAGCGCGTCCCGCAGACCGCCGCGCCGCCTGCGGGAGAGCGGCAGCAGCGACAGCCCGCCGTCCTCGGAAACCGCCAGCCCCACCTGCGACGCGTCCACATAGCGCAGATAGCGCAGATTGATTAAACAGCCGCGGTGCACGCGAAAAAAATCGTGCCCCGCCAACCGTTCCTCCAGCGCCGCCAGACGGCTGTAACAGCGATACCGCCGCTCGTAGATTGTCCGCAGACACGTCTGCCGCTGGCAGCTCTCGATGTAAAGGATATCCCGCAGACCGAAGTGCAGAACATTTTTCTCGCCCTCCTCATCCCACACGGGCAGCGACAGCTCGCGCCCCTGCCGCACAAACAGCGCCCTCTGCCGCGCGAACACCTCCCGCACCGTCTCCGCCCGCAGCGGACACGCATCCCGCGCGTCTCCGGTAACCGGCGCGCCGTCCGTCAGCGACACCAGCCGCGCCAGCGCGTCCTTCTCGCGCAAAAGCCGCGGCAGCTGCTCGTCGCCCCGCCGCCGGATCAGAAAGATCAAGTCAAAATACACCTGCTGCCGATAGGCTTGCAGCAGCTGTTCTCCCCGCGAAAACACCGCGACGGACGCGTGATCGCCCTCCGGCGCGTCCCGCAGCCACCGCCGCACCGCCTGCGCCTTCGCGCTCTCCCCACAGACCGCGATTTTCATACCTTCACCCGCTTTCCTCATCTGGCGCGATTTTTCCGCGCCGCGCATTTTTTTCGCGAAGCATTATTTTTCTCCGACCATCGCTCCATGCTCCGCAGCGCGTATTTTTCCGTGATTATCGTTTTAACACATATCATCGCGCCTAAAATACCACAATAACCACTAGAAATTATAACATGACGCCCTAAAAAATACAATTATAACCTGTATGATGACAAGGAGAAAATGCAAGAGGTGATCATAAATGGCTGTTTCATCCAATCGGATTCGCGAGCTGCGGGAGGAGATCGG
>CANQCA010000097.1 GCA_947589585.1 uncultured Clostridia bacterium | reverse complement strand
TGCAGGACTGCGTATTGCCGCAGTGCGGAGGAGGCGATCTGCCTCTACGATAGAGAGGCCGCGCAGGGCGGCAGACCCTGCATCTTATGCGAGAGCGGCACGATTTCCATGCTCGGCGGAAGGGGCTGTCTCGACCTCGGCAAGACGGGGGCGGAGATGGCGAAAAGGCTCTATGCCCTGCTTCGTAAGGCAGAGCGGGAGGCGACCCTTCTCATCGGGATCGAGCCGCAGAAAAAGGGAGGCGTGATGGCGGGCGTTATGAACCGCTTCGAGCGCGCCTTCGGAGGCGAACATGAAACATAGGACAATCTTATTTGTTTGTACGGGCAACACCTGCCGTTCTCCCATGGCGGAGGCGGCGATGCGCGCACAGCTCAAGAAAAAGAAGATCCGTTGGTACCGCGTACAGTCCGCGGGGCTCAAGGCCGAGGGGGGCCGCATGAGCAGCTTCAGCATGCAGGCGCTCACGGAAGCCAAAATTCCCTTCGATGATAATTTCTCTTCCAAACAGCTCACGAGGGAGATGATCGAAGGGGCGTATATGGTCGTCTGCATGACGGCGATGCAGCGGGAAGCCCTGCGCGACTACCCCAACGTCACATCCTTTCCCGAGCTATGCGGGAAGGAGATCCCCGATCCGTACGGGCAGGGGATCGACGTTTACCGCGTCACGCTTCGCACCATCCGCGAATGTCTGCCGCGCATCATCGACGTGTGCTGCCCGAAAATCGAGGAGAAATAGAGGAAGGAGAAGTTTATGAAAATTGCCATCGCATGCGATCACGGCGGGTTCGCCCTCAAATGTGCGATCGCGGCGTATCTGAAAGAGGCGGGCTATGAAACGGCGGACTTCGGAACACTCTCCGAGGACTCCTGCGACTATCCCGACTTTGCCCTTGCCGCGGCCGAAGCGGTCGCCGCAGGGGAGTGCGATATGGGTATCCTCGTCTGTACGACGGGGATCGGCATGTCGATCGCGGCGAATAAGGTGCGGGGGATCCGCTGTGCCCTGTGCAAGGACGAACGCTGCGCCGGGATGACCCGCCTTCACAACGATGCGAACATGCTCGCGCTCGGCGCATACGGCGAGAGTGAGGAGCACGCCCTCGCGATCGTAAAGACCTTTCTTACAACGCCCTTTTCAAAAGAGGAGAGGCACGTGCGGCGGGTCGGGAAGATCTCTGCCATCGAAAGGAAGTATCTCGGCTGGAAGGAGTGACCCATGCTTAAGAAGGCGCTCAGCGATAAGATCAAAGAATCGCTCTCTTCCATATTGCCGATAGCGCTTATCGTGATCGTTTTATCGCTTGCATTTGTTCCGCTGAGTGCGGGACTGTTTGTGCTGTTCCTCATCGGCGTCGTCCTCCTTATCGTCGGGACGGGGCTGTTTACGCAGGGGGCGGATATGTCCCTTCTCGTCATCGGCGAAAAGATCGGTTCGGCCATGACGCGTTCCAGAAAAGTTTGGCTCATCGCACTTCTGTCCTTTATCATCGGGATCATCGTCACCGTGGCCGAGCCCGATCTCCAGATCCTCGCGCGTCAGGTGCCCGCGATCGCGGAAAAGACCCCGCTCGGCAGCTATCTCCTCATCATCGTGGTCGCGGCGGGAGTCGGCGTCTTTCTCGTCATGGCGATGCTCCGTATCCTTCTCAAGATACGGCTCTCCGTCCTTCTCATTATTTTTTATGCGGTCGCCTTCGTGCTCTGCATCTTTGTCTCGCCTTCCTTCTGGGCGGTCTCCTTCGATGCGGGAGGCGTTACGACGGGGCCCATGACGGTACCGTTCATTATCTCGCTCGGCGTGGGCGTTTCCGCTCTGCGGGCGGGGAAGGGGAGCAGGGACGATAGCTTCGGCCTCGTCGCGCTTTCGAGTATCGGGCCCATCGTCGCCACCCTCGTCCTCGGCCTCATCTTCCATGCGAGCGAGATCGATTATAATATCGAGGAAGCGCTCCGCATTCCCATTGAAGTGGATACGACGCGCGGCGTTCTTCTCGAATATGCGGACGGATTCAGGCATCAGGCAGTCGACGTCGCCATCGCCGTGAGCCCCATCATCATCTTTTTTCTCATCTTTGAAGCGGCGACGCGTTCCTTCCATAAGCGGCAAGTCCTGCGCATCCTGTTCGGGTTCCTCTATACATACGCGGGTCTCGTCCTCTTTTTGACGGGGGCGAACACGGGCTTTCTTCCCATCGGCAGAAGCATAGGCGAGGCGCTTGCGGGCATTTGGGGGGGATGGCTGCTCATTCCCGTCGGCATGCTCATCGGGTATTTTGTCGTTGCGGCGGAACCCGCAGTGCACGTCCTCAATAAGCAGGTGGAGCGCATCTCGGCCGGGGCCGTCAGCGAGAAGGCGATGAAGCGCGCCCTCTGCATCGGCGTCTCCGTCTCTTTGGGACTTGCGATGGTGCGCGTTCTCACCCATGTGAACATCATGTGGATCTTGCTCCCGGGTTACGGGCTGGCGCTTCTTCTCACATTTTTCACACCGCCGCTCTATACGGGTATCGCATTTGACTCGGGCGGCGTCGCGAGCGGGGCGATGGTCTCATCCTTTGTCCTGCCGCTTGCCTTCGGCGCATGTTACGCCTTGAACGGCGGTTCTGCGTTCATCATGACGGACGCCTTCGGGTGCGTCGCCTTCGTCGCCCTGACGCCGCTTATTACCATTCAGTTCCTCGGGATCTACCACCGTATCAAGACGCGTAAGATCAAGAAGAGCTTCATCAGCGCCGAGGAAAAAATTCTCATCTATGAGGTGGATTGATGGCAAGAAGATACCGGATCCGCGCAAGAGACTTCGGTCCGCGCACCCGCGATCTCTCTTCGGGGACACTTCGTGCAAAGCTGCTTGTCAGCATCGTCAATGCACATGACGAAAAACGCCTCAAGGAGATCTTGGACGATTGTTCGGTGGGCCTTTCCTATCAGATCTCGGGGGAGGGCACGGCGCAGTCGGCCGTTCTCGATTATCTCGGGATCGGGGAGACGGAAAAGACCGTTCTCTTTTCTGTATTTCCCGAATCGGACGAGGAGCGGATCCTGCGCATTTTACGGCATGATATGTCGCTCTACCTCGCGGGAAGGGGGATCTCCTTTACCCTGCCGCTTTCGGGGATCTCGCAGACGGTGGCAGAGGGGATCACGGGCGCGGCGACCTATAAGTCGATCGAAGGGAGGAATATCATGACAAGCAAGGACAGAAAATACGATTTGATACTCGCCTGTGTCGGGGCGAATTTTGCCGATATGGCCATCGATGCGGCCCGTTCGGCGGGCGCGGCGGGTGGAACGATCATCCGCGGACACGCCATGGAAAATGCCAAGGCGGAACAGTTCGTCGGGATCTCCCTTCTTAAAGAACAGGAGATCTTGTTCATTCTCTCCAAAAAGGAATCCACGGCCGCCATCATGCAGGCGCTCTCCGATCGGGTGGGGGCACAGACCGAGGCAGCGGGGGTGATCTTTGCTCTCCCCGTCGACAGGACGGCAGGCATTTCCGCAGCCGAGGAAGAGGCGTTTGCCTCGCAGCAAGGGGATGCCCTATGAAGCGTCTGATCCTCATCGGGGGCGGGGAGTTGAAGGAACGCGAGACCTATGAGATCGACGCCTATATCGCCGCCCAAGCAAGGAAGATCGCGGGGGATAGGCGCGCGTACGGGCTCTTCATCCCCACGGCGAGCCACGACTGCATGCCCTACTACAATACATTTCACAAGGTGTATACGGGGATCTTCGATATCAGGACGGACGTCGCCTTGACGGTGGGAAGAGCGATCGACCCCGAGAAGATGGCGGCGAAATTCCAAAAGGCGGACTTTCTCTATGTGGGCGGCGGGAATACCGTCTTCATGCTCGAGAGTTGGAAGGAGAGCGGGCTTCTTGCCTATATCCAAAATTTTTACGAAGCGGGCAAGCTCGTCTGCGGGCTCTCCGCGGGCGCGATCTGCTGGTTCGAGGACATGTATTCGGATTCCGTCATCGAAGGGGAGTACGCGATGCACAAGGGGCTCGGCTGGGTGAAGGGGAAAATTTCTCCTCATTATGACCAAAGAATGCTTGACTTCGATAAGATCGTATTGTATAATAAGTATTGCGCGTGGGGCTTAGAGAACCGCGCTGCGCTCGAAATCGAAGACGGCGAGCCCGTTCGTAGCATTTCAAGCGGCGGCAACGTGTGGATGCTCGACGGCTCCGACGGGGAAAACCTCGTCAAAAGGCAGTTTTGACCGCGCGCTTCGGCTCCCGTGCCGAATAAAAATATCGGGCAAGGTTGCCGCGAAAAGCGGCGCAGCGGGTTTGACCTCCGCCTCGGCGTTTTTCCCGTGCCGAGTAAAAGTGACGGGATCCTTATGCGGATGTGGCGAAATTGGCAGACGCGCAGGTTTCAGGTTCCTGTGGGAGACCATGCAGGTTCAAGTCCTGTCATCCGCACCAAGTCAGTATAATCCGAACCAAATACTCGTAACGAGTGAATGGTTCGGATTTACTTTTA
>CANQCA010000096.1 GCA_947589585.1 uncultured Clostridia bacterium | reverse complement strand
TTGCGGGGGCAGGATTCGGACCTGCGACCTCCGGGTTATGAGCCCGACGAGCTACCTGGCTGCTCTACCCCGCGATAGCCTATCCCATCGGATAGCTTATTTATTGTAACGGATGCCGAGGCAAATGTCAATCGTTTTTGCCCCCTCAAAGCAAATTTTTTATGAAAAGCGTCAACGAGGCCGAATTTGCGCCGAAACGCCTCCGCCGCTGTGACATTTTCGTGCATCTCAGGTAGAATATGGGTGAAGCGGGTAGTGTGCCTGCAAAACTTTTTATGAGGTGACGAGATGAAGAGATCCATGCGCGTTTTGGCCGTTTTAGGCGGTGTGGTGATGGCGGCGAGCCTTCTTTCGGGCTGTGCGATCGAACGGGAAGGCGGGGCGGACGGCCACGGCCATATCGACCGGAACAGGGACGGCCATTGCGATCTTTGCGGCGAAATTTACCAAGAGAGCGTAACGGACGGAACGCAAACCGATAACCCCAATGGCGGACATGGTATGGGCGGAAACGCTCAAGGCGGCGAAAACGACGGGGGAGATACCGGCGAAAACGACAACGGCGGAGGAGGGAGCGAAAACGGCAATAGCGGCTCCCATACGGGCGAGGAAGAGGGGCGTGCAGGCCTTCTCGCAAAGGCCGTGCATGCAGATCCCATTTCATATAACAGTATCAAATCCGCGGCCTTCGAGGAGTACCTTGCGAGCATCGAGCGATTCTCCGAAGAACTCGCCTCCCGTGCCGTTCGGGCGACCGCGGACGAAGGCGCGAACTTTGTCCTTTCGCCCGCATCCGTCTATACCGCCCTCGCAACGGCAGCGGCCTGTGCAAACGGCGGCACGCGAGAGGAACTTCTCACCGCTCTCTATACTACGGAGGAGGCGCTCAGCGCCAACTTTTCCGCCTATTACCGTCTCATCGGCGGGGCGACGGAAGGGACGGTAATGGGATGTGCACAGCTTGCAAATTCCATATGGGTAGACAACATCTCTGCCACCCATGTCCGCGATGAAGGGCTTAAAAAGCTCTCCGATAGTTTCTATTGCACGTCGTATTCGGCCGACTTCTACCTCGACAATGCCGCCGCAAACAAGGCCGTGCGCGATTTCATCAAGGAGCAAACAAGCGGCCTCATCGACCAGAGCTTCATGCTCCCCGAGAGCACCGTGTTCGCCCTCGTCAATACATTATATATAAGGGACATCTGGAACGAGATGGGGGCAGAGCTCCACGAGACCGAGCCCAAGCTCTTCCGCTCAGCAGACGGCAGCACGAAGAGTATTCCGCGCATGGAGACGGAATATGTGGAAGGAAGGGCGGCGCGCGGCGAGGATCTCACCTTTTTCTATGCGGAAACGCATGCGGGCTACAAGCTCAAAGTGCTCCTTCCCGACGAGGGCAAGCGCGTGGAAGAGATCTTCACGCCCGAAAATATTTCCCTTGTCAACGGGACGAAGGACTTCGGCGGCGCCGACGACGTGAACAAGATCCGCTACCTCACCCGTTTGCTCCTGCCCGCGTTCGAGGCGAACTGCGATGAAGATCTCGAGGAGATCCTGAAAGGCATGGGTGCTCATTCCCTGTTCGGCGCGGGGTGCGACTTCTCCGCGATATTGGACGAAACGGCAGCGGCGCATTGCAGCGGCGTAAGGCATGTGGCAAAGCTGAAGGTAGACCTTCGCGGGATCGAGGGTGCGGCGACCACGGTCATGCCTGCTCCCGGCGCGGCGGCTCCCGACGAGTACACGCGCATCTATAGCGATCTGAGCCTCGATCGCCCGTTCGCCTTCCTTCTGACCGACCGCTACGACAACATCCTCTTCGCCGGCACCGTGCAGACGATTTGAGGAGAAACACCGCATCATGCCGCCCCGACCGCGTCAACCGCTTCATGCTGCCCGTGGTCCAACGCGTCATGCTGAGCCGACCAAGCCCTACGCAGTCCGCGGCGGCCCATCCTCGAAGCATCCCGAAAATGAAAACACGGACTTCGTACCCACAGATTCTTCGGAGAGGCGCTTTCTCGGACAGTCATATTATCAAATTCGGCTCAGAATGACACAAAAATCATAAAAAAATGCAAAAAACAGGTTATTTCGACATTTATCGAAATAACCTGTTTGTCTTACAGGAAGAAGGCGCCGAGGGAGGTATAGAGCTCGCCGAGGGAGCGGCACTTCTCTTTCAAGGGGGCATAATCGATGACGATCGTATACTCGCCCGGGGCGGAGGGGAAGTCGCCCTTTTCCCCGTTTACGGTGATGGTGAAGGCGTCCACGCGGGTGCCCTCGCCCGCATAGCGCGGATCGGTGGAGGCGTAGTACACCTCGGAGCCGCTGCTCCCCGCAAGGCGAAGATAGACGGGTGAAGCGTCCGCTTTCTTCAAAAGGATCGTGAGGGAGTGGTCCGTGTGTTCGCTGTAAACGATCTCTGTCCCCGAGGGGAGCGTGCGCGTTTCATGAAGGCTCATGGGTGAACCCGCCATGGGCGGATCGCCGGGTGTAGGCGGATCGGATGGGGTGGGCGGGTCGGTTTGCGTAGGGGGATCGGACGGGGGCGTTTCCGAGGGGGGATCGATGACGGCGGGCGGATCGGACGGGAGAGTGCGCTCTGTGAGGAGAAGGGCGGTGGGGACGATGGCGGCCACAAGCGCGGCGGCCGCGAGCGTTGCGGCGATGGCAGTCCGCTTGCCCCTTTTTCTCGGCTTCGCAAGGGGTTTATCGGCTTCTGTGATAAATTTGGGGTCGATGCCCGAGAAGGCGGTAAAGAGGTCGATCTTCATATCCCATAGCCCTCCTTTTTTAAGAATTCGGCGAATTTTTCCCGTGTGCGGGAGAGGCGGACGGTAAGCGTGTGTGCCCGCATATGGAGATGCGAGGCGATATCCTTTACGGCGTCGCAGTAGAAATACCTTCTCACGAAGGCGATGCGGGTGATCTGATCGAGACTTGCGAGGAAGGAATTGAGGAGGCGGGTAAGCTCGCGCTCGTCGATCTCGGCCTGCGTTCCGCCCTTGGCCGGAATGCACTCCTCGAGTTCATTGAGGGGAAGGAGTTCACCCTTACGGCGGGCAGCGGCGTTGTAGCGCAGCTTCTTGCAGGCGAGGTTCCGCACGATCTTATAGAGATAGGCGACGAGGGGATCGGGGCGGTTGGGAGGTATGGAACGCCAGGCGCCCAGATAGGCGTCGGAGAGCACTTCTTCCGCATCGGGGGAAGAATGGGTGATGTTGCGAGCAAGCCTGAGCATGGCCGCGCCGTATTTCTCTTTGACGGCGGCAAGGGCGCGCTCGTCCCGCGCAAAGAAGAGTTGTATGATGCGTTCGTCTTCCATGGTATCCTTCTTTAATATTCTACCATATTCGGGGGGAAATGTCACATGGCGGCGCAATTTCCCCCATGGGCAAAAGAAAGATTGCATTTTTGGGGGGAATATGGTATAATCGCGATGATGAAGCTATTTTCGGCCGAACAATACAGGGGCAAACGGGTGTGTGTGGCGCTCTCGGGCGGCATCGATTCCGTGTGCCTTTTACATGTTTTGAAGGGCCAAGCCGCGGACATGGGTATCACGCTTTCCGCCATCCACATCGAACACGGCATCCGCGGAGAGGAATCCTTGCGCGATATGGCGTTCTGCGAGGTGCTCTGCAAGGAGTGGGGGGTTCCCCTGAAAATCGTTCGGGAGAACGTCCCCGCACTTGCCGCGGAGCAGGGCGGGAGTGTGGAACAGGTCGCCCGCGCCGTGCGCTATGCCGCCTTTTTTGCCGTCGTGGACACGGGAGAGGCGGACTTTGTCGCGACGGCTCATCATGCCGACGATTTGGCCGAGACCATCCTCTTCCGCCTTGCCCGCGGGACGGGAGCCTCGGGCATGAAGGCGATCACCGAGCGGGGCGGGCTGCTGCGTCGCCCCCTTCTCACGGTCACCCGCGCCGAGATCGAGGCGTATGCCGACGAAAACGGGCTACCCCATGTCGAGGATTCGACCAACAAAGACGAGAATTTCACCCGCAACTATATCCGTCATACCGTTCTTCCCGCCTTTGAAAAGATCCACGAGGGCGCCAAGAAGCACCTCGTGGAATTTGCCGCGCTCGCGGCCGAGGAGGACGATTATCTTCAAAAGCTCGCCGAGGAGAAGATCGTCCGCGTGTTCGATGAGGAGTGGGTCCCCGCCGATCTGCCAGACGTCCTTTTTGCCCGCGCCTGTCTTTCCTGTCTGCGGCAGACGGGGATCTACGACTACACGCGCGCGAATTTGGAGGAGCTCGCACGGCTCAAAACCGCGCAGAGCGGCAAAAAAGTCTCGTTGCCCGTGAAAGATGTGCCGTGGCGGCGCGTCGCCATCCGCGAGGGGAAGTACGTCGTCTTTTATTGGGACTGGGACTATGGGGAAGAAGGTTTCGCCGAGATTCCTTTTTCGCCGCAAGAGGGGCTCTATACAAGGCCTGCCGCTTTCTCCGTGCAAGAGTTCGGCGCAGAGCTTCCCGCGGGCGCAGGAGCCGCGGAGAAGGGCAGTGGGAAACGCGCACTTTTCGTCGATCTCGACGCCTTTCCCGCAGGATGCGTCGTGCGCACGAGAAG
>CANQCA010000095.1 GCA_947589585.1 uncultured Clostridia bacterium | reverse complement strand
CCATTCTGACCCTCTTTTTGGGGACGGGGATCCGTATCTCCGAGCTCGTCGGGCTCAACAACGAGAGCATCAACTTCAAAAACAACTCTTTCGTCGTCACCCGTAAGGGCGGAAATCAAGCCGTCTTGTATTTCTCCGAAGAGGTCGGCGACGCGATCGGCGCATATATGGCGGAAAAGGAAAACGATCCCCGCATTCCGCAGGGCGAGCATGCCCTCTTTCTCTCCATGCAATACAAGCGCATCACCGTGCGGGCAGTGGAAAATCTCGTAAAAAAGTATGCGAAGATCGTCACCCCGCTCAAAAAGATCACACCGCACAAGCTGCGTTCCACCTACGGCACCGCGCTCTACCGTGAGACGGGCGATATCTATATCGTCGCAGACGTTCTGGGACATAAGGACGTGAATACGACAAAGAAGCACTACGCCGCCATCACCGAAGATAACCGCCGCTCGGTCGCGGGAAAGGTCAGACTGCACCGCTCGGAGGACGACGAATGAACGAGGAGCAGGTCTACATCATCCAGCCCGTATTCGGCGACAATGCCGAGGTATTGCTCTCGGAGGCCATCGCCCTCGTGGATAGCGCGGGAGCGAGCTATCTGGGTTGCATGCGCCAGACCATCCGCGAGATCAACCCCGCGACCTTCATCGGCGAGGGAAAACTTCAAAAGATCAAGGAAGAGCTCGGCGAGACGGAGGCGACCATCCTTTTCAACGGCGATCTCTCCCCTTCCCAGACCTTAAATATCTCCCATGCGCTCGGAGATCGGAAGGTCATCGACCGCACCACCCTCATCCTCGATATCTTTGCCTCCCGCGCCGTGACGAGCGAGGGTAAGGTGCAGGTCGAGCTCGCCCAGCTCAGATATCTCTATCCGCGCCTTCGCGGGAAGGGCTCGGCGCTCTCCCGTCTCGGGGGCGGGATCGGGACGCGCGGCCCCGGGGAAACCAAGCTTGAGACCGACCGCCGTCATATTCGGTCTCGCATCCATGCCCTCGAAGAACGGCTCAAAGAGACAGAGCGGCGCCGCAGTCTTCAGACGGAGCGCAGAAAAAAAGAACGCGTCAAGGTGATAGCGCTCGTCGGATATACAAATACGGGAAAATCCACCCTTCTCAACGCCATGACGGGGTCGGAGGTGTATGCGGCAAATGCCCTCTTTGCCACGCTCGACCCCACCGCCCGCGCCTTTGAGATCGAGGGCGTCCCCTTCCTCATGGTGGATACCGTGGGCTTTTTGCAAGATCTTCCACACGGCCTCATCGAGGCGTTCAAATCCACCTTGGAGAGTGCCATATCCTGCGACCTTGCCCTGATCGTCTGCGATGCATCCGCCGACTATGCCCTTCAGCTTGAAACGACGCTTGAAACGCTCAAAGATCTCGGGTTTGCTTCCCCCTATCTCATCGTCATGAACAAGTGCGATGAGGCGGCGGGCGTGCGCTTCCCCAAGGAATGTGTGTGCATCTCGGCAAAGACGGGCGAGGGGCTCGAGGCGCTCAAACGGCGCATTTTCGACGCCTTAAGGGAAGAATTCGTGAAGACCACCCTCTTTGTGCCCTACGGCCGTATGGCGGAATACAGCGCATCGAGAAATCTTCTGTTCGAGCGCAACGCCGTCTACACCGACGACGGCGCCTTCATCGAGGTCGTCATCCCCGCCATCTACGCGGAAAAATTCAAACAATTTGCGCAAAAATAAGCTCTCGGATGAATTTATTCCGAGAGCTCTTTCTTTTCGTTTTGCTAAGCCTTCTTCAGCCGCTCCATCGCCACGGCGAGGTCCACATCTTCAAAGATATGTTTCGGCGTCCAGGGAACATAGATATCGGGGGCGATCCCCCTTCCTCTTGTCCCCCTTCCCGCATCGATCGCCTTGCTCCGCGACGTCGGATAGTGTAAGACATAATCCCCGAAATCAAATCTCGAAAGGTTGGCATAATCGTTGATTCCCATTGTGGGACGACCGACGATCGTTACTTTTTGCAGATGAGAGGCGATCTCCACGAAACTTTCTGCCGAAGAAGCGCAATAACAATCTGTAAGAACAACGACCTTTTCGGGGTAGCGCGTGCCACTTGTCGGGAACAAAAACTCATCAGGCTTTGCAGGTAAAAAACCTTTTCCTTTGTTTCTTATCTGTTCCTCTATTTGCTCAATAAAATACATGCGAACTTCGTCGGAAGTGGTGCTTTCGAGGTACTCTTTATAAATTTTTATACGCTCATCCGCATTCCGCTCGGTGTAGAGGATCTCATCTTCACCGAGGAAAATAGGCGTACTGCACATCGGGTCATGTTTCGTCAGAAGCAATTTCAAAAGCGGCAAAAATCCGGTATCGTTCCCGCCGCAGTTATTGCGAAGGTCTATGATGAGATTTTTGATGCAAGCGTTATCTTGCGAGGCATATTCCATGATCGACGAGATATCCTGCTCATCAAAAAAATTCGTAAGTTTTATATAAGATGTATCCCGATCGAGAAGCTTATAGACACAAGACGGCTCCTTGCCCCCTCTCTGAATATCCGTACGGATGGAATAATCGAAGGTCTCTTTGGCGCGAACAGTTACAAACTCGGCATTGGCGATGACGGTTTCCCAACGCTCGCCCTGACGGTCGGGGGGATCGCTATCGAAAAACACGGCAAATTTTTCGGCGGCTTCCCCGATCGCAACCCCATCAATGGCGATGATTTCATCCCCCTTTGAAAACGGCATATCTTTTTCCGCATGCGTAATAAACAAGCTACCGCCGAATCTTCTGACGTGAAAGCCGATATACTGACGGAGAGATTTCTTATAAAAATATAGGTGTCCCCACACCTTGAAAGTTGCCAAATATTTTTCGACCGAGAACAAAAAATCCTTATCGGGCATATCATCTTTGATCTCGGATATAAAAGCATTCGCATCGCCGCCCTCAATATCTTTGCAGAATGAGGCATCGTTTTTACAGATATCGACGATCGTTTGCGCAATTTCTTTCTTTGTCATGAAAGCGCTCTATGCATCGGCGGGGCAAGCAGCCCCTGTGTCTCCCGTTTCTTTATTCTTCATATTCCTTCGGGTCGGTGATGACCTTATCGATCTTGATGGAGTAAAAGTCCTTCTCGGGCATGATGCACTTGCCGCAGTTCGTGCAGGGCTTAGTGGGATCGAGGTCACACACTTCGCACTCCATGCAACCGTCGCATTCCTTCGTCTCATCGAGAATACACATTTTTGTTTCCATGGCTCAATTATATCGCATATGCCAAAATATTGCAAGAAAAAGAAATATTTTTTGAAAATCCTTGAAACAAACGTTTGCAACAAATTGAGATATGTGCTATAATAGCATACGGAGGTGAGATATGCTCAACAAAAACAAGCTTCTTGCAGCGCTCGACTATATTAAACGCTACAGTGAGGAAAACGGATTCCCCCCTACCGTCCGCGATATGTGCCGCGATCTCGGCATCAAATCGACTGCGACGGCCTACGATTACATCAACCGTCTTAAAAATATGGGCTATCTCGAGAAGGCACAGAACAAAAAGCGTGCCGTGGCCATCCGCAGCGAAGGCACAACGCGCATTCCCCTCGTCGGGACTGTTACCGCCGGCCAGCCCATTCTTGCCAGCGAAAATTTCGAGGGCTACTACCCCATCCCCAGTACCGAATTCCGCGGCGACGATCTCTTTATGCTCCGCGTCAAGGGCGAGAGCATGATCGAAGCGGGCATCTTCGACGGGGATAAGATCATCGTGAAAAAGCAGGAGACGGCGGAAAACGGCGATATCGTCGTCGCCCTCTTCAACCCCGACGGCACCGAACAGGGCGCGACCGTCAAGCGCTATTTCAGGCGCGACGGCAAAGTAATCCTTCATCCCGAGAACGCCGCCCTTTCCGATTTCGTCCTCGATAGCGACAGCGAGGCCATGATCGTCGGGAAAGTCATCGGTCTCATGCGCACGCTCTGATTATTTTATACCAAAAGCCCCGTTCCGAAACGGGGCTTTTGATGTAGTTCAAAGATTTTTGAGATAGAATACTTCCTCGTCGGAAAGGCGGCGCACCTCGCCGCGGTCGAGCCCGGTAAGATTGAGCTCGCCGATCTTAATGCGCTTCAAAAATTCCACCTCTTTCCCGACGGCTTCGAACATTTTTCTTATTTCGCGGTTTTTGCCCTCGGTGAGGACGACGTGCAATTTGGTATATTTTTTATCCGTCTCGACGACGGAGATCTTGCATTTTTTCGTGAGAACGCCCTTTTCGATCTCGACGCCCGCACGCAGACGGTTGAGTTCCGCAGGAGAAATGCTTCCCGCGATACGCACGAGATACGTCTTGGGGATCTCGTTTTGCGGCGCGGTGAGGCGGTAGGCAAGTTCGCCGTCGTTTGTGAGGATGAGCATGCCCTCGGTATCGTAGTCGAGCCTTCCCACGGGAAAGACCCTTCCCGCCCCCGCAGGCAGAAAATCCATCACCGTCTTTCTCGGCCGCTCCGTCTTCTCATCCGTCACGGTGCAGACACAGCCCTTGGGCTTGTTGAGAAGATAATATTCGTAATTTACCTTGTGGGAGAGGATCTTGCCGTCGAGCATGACCGTATCCCCCTCCTCGACGCTGTCGCCCGCCTTCGCCACTTT
>CANQCA010000094.1 GCA_947589585.1 uncultured Clostridia bacterium | reverse complement strand
GTCGAGAGAATCCCCTCATACGAAGTCCTTTTGCCGCAAAACAAAATTTCGTGAGGCGAATAAATCGTGACGCCTTCATAGATTTTACTCCGATGATTCGTTTCATCCGACACGAAGGCGACAGGGCTCGCCAAATTGAGGCGCCCACGGCGGAAGTCAATTCCGCCTAAGGCAAGTGATTGGAAGCATTGCTTCTCCGCGTTTTAACGGAAACGGGTTCGCGTCATCCTGAGCGAAGGCGAAGCCGAAGTCGAAGGATCCCGAGCTACGAAGTCCGACCGCTAAACGGGTCATCCCGAGCCCCATAGGAGCGAGAGGATCCCCTTAATGAAAACACGGACTCCGTATGCGGGGATTCTTCGGAGAGTTGCTTTCGCGGACATGCGTATTGGCTCTAACGCCTCAGAATGACGCGCTCACCCGCAACAAAAAGAGGTTGTGTATGAATTTGATCCTTCTTGGCGCACCGGGCGCCGGCAAAGGCACCCAAGCCACCAAGATATCAGAACGGTATGGGATCGTCCATATCTCCACGGGGGATATCTTCCGTGCGAACATCAAAAACGGCACCGAGATCGGCAAGCTCGCCAAGTCGTATACCGATGCGGGCGAGCTTGTTCCCGACTCCGTCACCTGTGAGATCGTCAAGGACCGTCTCACATGGGAGGACGTGAAAGAGGGCAAGGGCTATCTTCTCGACGGCTTCCCCCGCAATCTCGTGCAGGCGGAAGCGCTCGATACCTTCGCCCATATCGACGGGGTCGTCAACATCAACATCGACCAGGCGCTCCTTTTAGACCGTCTCTGCGGGAGAAGGGTGTGCAAGGAGTGCGGCGAGAGCTACCACGTCTCCACCCTGAACGGGGAAACGAAATGCGCGCGCTGCGGCGGGGAACTCTATCGCCGCATCGACGATAACCCCGAGACGGTGCAGAGCCGCCTTGCCGTCTACAACGAACAGACGGCGCCCCTCATCGACTACTACACGAAAAAGGGCCTTATCCTCAACTTCACGGGCAGCGAAGCTCCCGCCGAAGTCTTGTTCGAGGAGATCGCAAAGGTCCTCGATAAGCTGGCGTGAGATGCTTACCGTAAAAAGCGAAGAAGAGATCGCGCTCATGCGTGAACCGTGCGCCATCGTGCGGGACTGTCTCGGTTTCGTCGGGCAGCACATCCGGGCGGGCATGACGACCAAAGAGGTGGATACCCTCGTCTACGACTTCATCAAGGCGAGCGGAGCAGAACCTTCCTGCCTCGGCTACTACGGCTACCCCGCTTCGGCGTGTGTCTCCGTCAACGAGGTCGTCGTCCACGGCATTCCCGATGATCGGGTGCTCGAAGAGGGCGACATCGTCAGCGTGGACCTGTGTGCCTATAAGAACGGCTTCCACGGCGACGGCGCAAGGACGTTTTGCATCGGTGAAGTGAGCGCCGGGAAGAAAAAGCTCGTCCGCGTCACGGAGGAATGTTTCTTTCGGGGCATCGAAGGCCTCAAAGCCGGCACGCCGCTCTTCGATATCGGTTACAGAGTGCAGAAGCATGCCGAGGGAAACGGCTTCTCCGTCATCCGCTCCTATACGGGTCACGGCATCGGCAGAGAGATGCACGAGGATCCCTCCGTTCCCAACTACGGCAAGCGGGGCACGGGCATCCGCCTTCCCGCGGGAGCGGTCATCTGCATCGAGCCCATGATCGCGGCGGGGACCTATAAAGTCAAAGTATTAGACGACGGCTGGACGGCCGTGACGCTCGATAGAAGCCCCGCGGCGCACTACGAAAACACCGTCGTGATCCGCGAGGACGGCGTGGAGATTCTCACCCTTTGAGGGTGGAAGGAGGAAGAATGTCGAAAGACGACGTCATCGAAACAGAGGGCAGGGTCATCGAAGCGCTCCCCAATGCCACCTTCAAAGTCCGCCTTTCCAACGGGCACGTGATCACGGCGTACATCTCGGGCAAGCTCCGCATGAATTATATCAGGATCATCGAAGGAGATGCGGTCAAGCTCGAAATGAGCCCTTACGATCTCACCAAAGGCCGTATCACCTGGAGAAGCAAGAACTAAGTTTACAAATTTCTTTTTGCTCAAAAGGGTTCACGCTGTCATCCCGAGGGGCAACGCCCCGAGAGGATCCCCTCAATGAAAACGCGGACTGCGTTTAAGGAGATCCTTCGAGGATGGGCTCGCGGTTTTCATTCTGCCGATGCGTCTCAGGATGACGCGGGTGGCGGCAAGCGTCATTCTGAGGCGAATTGCCGATACGACAGTCCGTAGAAGAAACTCTCCGAAGAATCCCCAAATACGAAGTCCGATAATCAGTTCAACATTAAACGAGGTAAAAATTATGAAAGTCAGACCTTCCGTCAAACCCATGTGCGACAAGTGCAAAGTCATCAAGAGAAACGGCAAAGTCATGGTGATCTGCTCGAAAAATAAGAGCCACAAGCAAAGACAGGGCTAAAATCAGTTGACAGATCTTTGTAAACATGGTAAAATATCTTGTGGTTTTTCCGAGAAACCCGAGAAATTGCGCAAAAGAAGCTGATTTTCCGCAGAAAAGTTGCGGGAAGTCGGCTTATTCTGCGCTAAAAAGATGCTCGGAGGCAGCTTAGCGCTACCCTGAATTTGAAAATGACCCACCCGCAAGGGAGCGCATTTTCCACTGCGCCCCTTCGGGACCGGATGATATAGAACATATTATTTACCCAAAAATTACGGAGGTTACAAAGTACATGGCACGTATTGCCGGTGTGGATTTACCGAGAGAGAAGCGGGTCGAGATCGGCCTCACTTATATCTATGGGATCGGGCTTTCGACTTCGCGTCAGATCCTTGCCGCCACGGGCATCGATCCCGACACGCGCGTGAAAGATCTCGACGAGACTGCTGTCTCCAAATTGAGAGAATACATCGACCACAATCTTACGGTCGAAGGCGAACTTCGTGGGCAGACAAGCCTCAACATCAAACGGCTCATGGAGATCGGATGCTATCGCGGCGTCCGTCACAGAAAGGGGCTTCCCGTCCGCGGACAGAGCACAAAGCGCAACGCGAGGACGCGTAAGGGCCCCCGCCGTACCGTCGCGAACAAGAAGAAGTAAGGAGAGCGGAATATGGCAGGTCAGAAGAGAACAGTTGCTTCGCGTAAAAGAAGAGAACTCAAAAAGGTGGATAAAGGGCAGGTGCATATCCAGTCCACCTTCAACAATACCCTCGTCACGTTCACGGATATGAACGGGAACGCCATCAGCTGGTCGAGCGCAGGCTCGCTCGGGTTCAAGGGTTCGCGCAAGGGGACGCCCTTTGCCGCCCAGATGGCGACCGAGACGGCTGCGAAGGCGGCGAAAGAGCATGGGCTCCGCAGCGTCGAAGTGTATGTGAAGGGCCCCGGCGCAGGCAGGGAATCTGCGATCCGTGCACTTGCAGGATGCGATCTCGAGGTGACGCTCATCTCCGATGTCTCCCCGATCGCACACAACGGATGCCGTCCGCCCAAGCGCAGAAGAGTTTAAGGAGGGTAGAAAATGGCTGTATACAGAGACGCAAAATGCAAACTTTGCAGAAGAGAAGGCGGCAAGCTCTTTTTGAAGGGCGATAAATGCTACATGGAGAAGTGCCCGTTCAACAAGCGGCCCACGCCTCCCGGGAAGGCTCCCTCCGCCATGCGCAGGAAGGTCTCCGAGTACGGATTGCAGCTTCGCGAGAAGCAGAAGACCAAGCGCATCTACGGCGTGCAGGAAGGGCAGTTCCGTCACTACTACGAGGTCGCAGCCCGCATGAAGGGTATCGCCGGCGAGAACATGCTTCAGCTTTTGGAACGCAGGCTGGATAACGTCGTATTCCGTATGGGCATCGGCGTTTCGCGCACGCAGGCAAGGCAGCTTGTCAACCATGCCCACATCACGGTCAACGGCCGCACGGTCACCGTTCCTTCCTACAGCGTGAAGGCGGGGGACGTGATCGCCGTCAAGGAAACAAGAAAGGATAACAAGTTCTTCGAAGCTCTCAAGGGTGCAAAACTTACGAGCCTTCCCAAGTGGCTCGAGTTCGATACCGAAAAGCTCGAAGGGAAGGTGTTGGCGCTTCCCACGAGAGAGGACGTCGATAGTCAGATTGCTGAGCATATGATCGTCGAGTTGTACTCCAAGTAATATAAAAAAAAGGAGGAAACCATATGATCGAAATGGATATGCCCAAGATCGAGGTCACGGAAAACGAGGACAAGTCGTATGCGAAGGTCGTCGTCGAACCGCTCGAAAAGGGCTTCGGTCTTACGATAGGCAACTGTCTCAGAAGAATTCTCCTTTCGGCGCTCCCGGGCGCGGCCGCGCAAGGGATCAGATTTATGGACGGGACCGTGAAACACGAGTTCTGCGCCATTCCCGGTGTGAAGGAAGATGTCACAGAGATCATCCTCAACCTGAAACTTCTCGCCATCAAGACGAGAGTGACCGATAAGGATTACACAAAGACGCTGCGCCTTGTGAAAGAGGGTCCCGCGCATGTGACGGCGGCGGACATCTCGCAGGATGCAGAGGTGGAGATCATCAACTCCGACCAGTATATCTGCACGATCGATGAGGGCGGCAAGATCGATATGGAGATCACGATCGGCCGCGGCCGCGGATATCATCCCGCCAA
>CANQCA010000093.1 GCA_947589585.1 uncultured Clostridia bacterium | reverse complement strand
CAAGGATCCCGCCGCCATTTCCACTGTTTTCATAACTGATCCCACGGACGAACTTATCAAACTGCATGTCAATGAAGTACTTGGCCGCGGGCCTCGACGGTATTTCCGAAGTTACGGAACAATTTTTGATTGCCGCTGTTGCTCCATTTGTAACATCATTCGTGTTGGTATAAGCGGTACCTGCTTTATACGCAAAGCCCGCGATGCCGCCAGCATGACGGTTTGCAATAATATTTTTCGTATCGTCGAGCGTCGTATCGATCACTTTTACATCAGAGATACATACTTTGTCGCCCGTGATGAAGCCCGCAACGGTGCCGACGAAGGCGTCGCCCTTGACGGTGGCGTCCTCAATTGTAAAGTTCTTTACGGTCGCCCCGTCGAGTGCGCCGAACAGGCCTACGAAATTCTTACCTTGAAGCACAAAGTTGGAGAGCTTCTTCCCGTTACCGTCGAACTCACCCTTGAAGGCGCCTTCAACCGGTTTTTGGGTATCATATGCAAATCCATAGTCATCTTTGGTAACCATTTCTGCCGCATTGATGGGAATACAGATCGGCGTAAGGACCATTCCGTTGAAGTCGATATCGTTATCTATTTTGATCTTGACATCGCTTGTGTCGTCGGAGTTATTCAGCACGGTTGCAACGCGGTTCCAGTCGTTCGCGTTTGCGATATGAATGTATCCGTCCTCATTCGTAATATCATCCTTCGTGGGAACTTCGAACTTGTAGCCGCAGGTGAGACACTCGTGCCACTCTACATATTTATCCGGTTGTATATGCCCGTCTTTGACGGAGAGTGTGTAGTAGATCGTCCAGTCATGCTCGAATTTATACACGTCCGCAAATTCGGTGTGGCTGCACAAAATTTGATGCCAATGATATTCTGTATCGTGCGACCAAGTGCTTTCATATCTATGTTTGGCAGCTGCGCTCGGCTTGGTGATTAGCAGCACTTCCGCATTGCAGACGCTGCATGTTGACACAGAGATTGTACCGACGGTGCAATCATCCGAATAAAGATTTCTCCTTATATCAGTTTTATGCATACATGCGGTTTTCAGAAAGACAGTCGATCCGTCTTTGAAATGGATTTTTATCCCCCACTCAGGCTCTGTACCATTTTGAACATGATTATCAATATGGTCGATTTCCCTGCTATTGGTGGAAAAAAGACGCGTCCATGTTACAGCATCATCGCTCATCTTTGCTTGCCAAAAATTGCCTGTGCTCGTATCGAGATAGAACATTCCGTCCTCGGGATTGGGATATAGCGCATAAGGCGTACCTTCTCCCGTCTGCCAAACATTGCCTTGTTTGAGCGATTTTAGCCACTCTTCCTCGGACATGGCCCCATCTTCGCTGCCGTTGTCCTCCTTATACTGCTTTAAATAGAGCTCGTAGGCGGACTTGCCGTTCGCACCGTCCTTGCCGTTCGTACCGTTCTGCCCGTCAGCGCCGACAGCCTTGTAGTCCGTCTTCTCATCGCCGAAGTACCAGTAGCCGTCCTCGCCGATATGCGGGGTCACGCCGTCCTTGCCGTTGGTGCCGTTCTGCCCGTCTTGACCGTCGGCGCCGACCGCCTTATAGTCCGTCTTCTCGGTGCCGAAGTACCAATAGCCGTCCTCGCCGATGTGCGGAGTCACACCGTCTTTGCCGTCCTTGCCGTTCTGCCCGTCGGCGCCGACTGCCTTGTAGTCCGTCTTCTCATCGCCGAAGTACCAGTAGCCGTCCTCGCCGATGCTGGGGGTAACGCCGTCTGCGCCATCCTCGCCATCCTTGCCGTTCGCGCCCGTCGCCTTATAGGACGTTTTCTCGGAGCCGAAGTACCAATAGCCGTCGGAGCCGATGTGCGGGGTGACGCCGTCTTTCCCGGCGGCGCCGACTGCGTCTCCCGTGGTGAAGGTGCATGCCGTGAGGGCGAAGAGCATCCCGAGGGCAAAGCAGACCATGAGAAGCGCGATCAGGACCGTCTTCAAAGTGCGTTTTGTTTTCATCTTTTTACCTCCTTTTTGCGTCTTTTTCGCGCAAAAATATCAATTTTTTCTTCGCTTTCTCTCGCGAAGTTTTTCCCATTATAACCTGTTTTAGGTTAAAAGTCAATAACCTGAAACGGGTTATTTATAATTATTTTGGTGAATTATTTTGGGGGAGGGCGTATGTATCGAAGAATACGGGATCTGCGAGAGGACCGCGACTTGAACCAAACACAAGTTGCAAAGATGCTCGGCATGTCGCAGACCGGGTATTCTAAATATGAAACAGGAGAAAACGATATTCCGACCTCGGTCCTTATCCGTCTTGCCGAATTTTACGATACAAGCGTCGATTATCTTCTCGGACTTACAAAAGAACGCACCCCCTATCCCCGAATTTGAATTGTTTGAAAAGCTATTTACCTCATTCCGAGCCCCCGCAGGGTGCGAGCGAATCTTTCTTCCTTCATTCAAGCAGTTTGTATGTTGTACTCACAGATCCGCTCGCCTTCGGCTCGGGATGAGGAAAGGGTGACATAATGTGATCGCCCTTCGACGAAGCTCAGGGTGACGAAATTAGAAGCACATGGACTTCGTACCTCGGGATTCTTCGCTTCGCTCAGAATGACGCGAAACCCACGGACTTCGTATGAAAAGGCTTCCCCCTTATGAAGGGAGAAGCTGTCACCGCAGGTGACTGATGAGGGTTGGTCTCTAAATCGGTGGTACCTTATTGCCCCTCATCCGTCACGGCGAGGGCAGCCGTGACACCTTCCCCCCGAAGGGGGAAGGCTTATCATCGAACAACCAAAATGACATGCAAAAAACCGCTCGGATCCGAGCGGTTTCTCTTTTGTGAAAACAAATTTACTTTCTTGCGGCTTCGACCTGCTTGGCGACTTCTTCGGAGAGGTCCTCCTGCTTCTTCTCGATGCCTTCGCCGCGCACAAAGAAGACGAACTTGTTCACGGAGATCGCCGTGCCCGCTTCTTTTGCCGTCTGCGCGATGAGCTGTTTTACGGTGAGCTTATCGTCCTTGACATATTTCTGCTCTAAAAGGCAGTTCTCCTCGAAGAACTTCTTGATCTTGCCCTCGACGATGCCGGCGAGGACTTTTTCGGGCTTGCCCGCCATCTTTTCGTCGTTGTGAACTTCCTGCAAAAGGATCGCCTTCTCCTTCTCGACGGTCTCGGCGGAAACGTCCTCCGCGGCGAGGTATGCGGGCTTTGCGAATGCGGTGTGCAGGGCGATGTTGTGGGCAAGCTCCTTGGTCGCCGCAGTCTCGGGGCAAGCAAAATCGAGCATGACGCCCATCGTGCCGCCCATGTGGATATAGGTCTCGAGGAAGCCCTCGGTCTCATACACGGTGAACCTTCTCACGGAGATCTTCTCGCCGATGATGCCGATCTGCTCGGAAATGAAGGTCTCGACGGTCTTTCCCCCACCCATGTCCGAGGAAAGGAGCTCGGAAACGTCGGCAGGGCAGACGCTTAAGACCTGCTTTGCGATGAGGTCGACGAGGGCACGGAACTTCTCGCCGTTGGCAACGAAATCGCTCTCGCAGTTCACTTCGAGAAGGACGCCCTTCTTCCCTTCGACGAGCGCATAGACAACGCCCTCCGCGGCGACCTTGGACGCCCGCTTTGCGGCCTTTGCGATGCCGCGCTCACGGAGAAGATCCGCAGCCTTTTCGAAATCGCCGTCCGCATCCACGAGGGCACGCTTGCAATCCATCATGCCGGCGCCCGTCTGTTCACGCAGTTTCATTACATCCTTTGCCGTAAATTCTGCCATTTTCGGTATTCTCCTTATAATTTATTCCGCCGTCTCGGCTGCGGCTTCTTCTGTAGCCGTCTCCGAAGTCTCTTCCGTCTCAAGAACGGGGGTGACGCCCTCGGTCGCCTCGATAACGGCGGAGGCGATGACGGACGAGATGAGCTTGATGGCACGGATCGCGTCGTCGTTGCCGGGGATCACATAATCGATGAGATCGGGATCGCAGTTGGTATCCGTAATGGCGACGATGGGCACGCCCACTTTACGCGCTTCGGCCACGGCGATATCCTCGCTGTGCGGGTCGACGACGAACATGACCCCGGGCATGCCGTGCATGTTCTTGATGCCGCCCAAATTCTCCTGCAGCTTGGCCATCTCCTTCTTGAGGCCCAAAACTTCCTTCTTGGGGAGAAGGTCGAACTCGCCGCTCTGCTCCATCCTCTCGAGCTTTTCGAGATAGTCGATACGGGAACGGATGGTCTTGAAGTTGGTGAGGGTGCCGCCGAGCCAACGGGAGTTGACATAGAACTGCCCGCAGCGCTCTGCCTCTTCCTTGATGGCGTCCTGCGCCTGCTTCTTGGTGCCGACGAAAAGAACGCTCTTTCCCGCCTTCACGCTCTCGACGACGAAGGTGTACGCTTCTTCGATGAGCGCAGCTGTCTTTTCGAGGTCGATGATATGGATATCATGACGGGCGGCGAAGATGTACTTCTTCATCTTGGGGTTCCACTTCCTCGTCTGGTGCCCGAAATGGACGCCCGCTTCGAGGAGCTGCTTCATGGTGATAACTGCCATAATTCCTCCGTTTTACCTCCCCCGTTCGCGTATTTCCGCCCGATATCCGCATGAAAAAAGATTTACGGACACGGAAGGCGGCACTTGCGGGGTGCGGATTTCTGCCTTCGCAGACTTACAAATTATACCATAGGTATAAAATATTTGCAACTTGTTTTTATGGGTGA
>CANQCA010000092.1 GCA_947589585.1 uncultured Clostridia bacterium | reverse complement strand
CGGCGTCCAGTTTTCGCCCACAAGGTCGACGTCGGACGTGAGGACGACGGTGATCCCTGCAAACGAACTGCCGCCGTTGACGAGCTTTGCAAACGCGCGGAGGCCCTCGGCAGAGGGGATCTCAAAGATAGAGGATTTGGGTATTGCGCCCTCGTTATTCTCCGCCCACTCCGTCTCGAGCGTATCGCCGCCTTCGGAGACGAGTTCGGACGAAGAATCCTTTACAGTGAGGTTTGAACTTTCCGCCGTCTTACCGATAAGCCCGCCCGTCATGGTTTCGCCCGTGACGGTGCTGTTTTTGACGGTGACGCCCGAAAGGGTGGTTTTGCCGCGCGCTTCCGCTGCGACGATGCCCGCCACAGAGCCTTCTCCCGTCGCCGAAACCGTGACGTTTGAAAGGATGACGTCCTTGATGGTCGCATCTTCCACGACGCCGAAAAGGCCCGTGCTTGCGCCATTTCCCGTAGCCTTCAAACCGTAAATGGTGTACCCATGTCCGTCGAAGGTGCCCTTGAAAGCCGTTTCTGTGCTTCCGATGGGTATCCAAGGGCCTTCCGCAGTGGAGGCGTAGGGGACGGCATCTGCGAGGGCATATGCGGAGCGCTTCGCCATGCGGTGTGCGGCGGGTTCGCTGAGGAAGATATCGCTCCCGAGCTCGACGGTTTGGCCGTCAAAGGTATTCCCGCCGTTCACTTCGTTTGCAAAGCGGTAGAGGTCGGCGGGGTTATAAATGGTGAATGCACCGGCGGTAGGGTTGGTGACGCGCGCGTTCGCCTGCACGGCATAGACGGCGATCTTGAGGGTGCAGGCCGCACCCGCATAATCACCCGGCACATCCGTGGGAAGCCAAATGCCGACGGGAACGGTGGCCGCCTTTGTGCCATCTGCCGGGTTCGTCGTTGCTTGGACCTCATCCGACCAATCGGAAGCGAAGATGGAGGAAGCGGAGAGGTGCGTGCCGCCATCGTTCGTCATTTTGGTGACGTCGTAGGTCGGGGCAGGCGTACTTCCTTTTTCGAATTGGAAATCCGCGCGCAACTGACTTGCAAGATTTTTCGTCGTACCCCCGACTTCCTTGTTTTCAGCGCTGACGCGGACCTGATACTTCACGGAAATGGTCGACTTGTTCGTGATGACGAGGTTGAAACTGATCCCTTCGCCGCCCGCAATATTCGTGAGGGTGAGCGTGCCGTTTTCATACGTATAGGAACCGCCTTGGCTGAATTCCCTACCCGTTGCGCCGTCTTCATATTGGCGGTATGTGTACTTGCCCGTGGCGGTATCTTGATTCGATGTGTACGTTTTGAAGCTTGTGTCCTCTACGGAAGCTAAGACATCGACCTTACCTGAGGTAATGGTAAGGTCGACATTGGATTCGCTTGTAAAGAGGGCAAGGGTCGAACCCGCAATGAGGGATGCGCACATCGCCATCGTCATCACGGAGCCGAGAACGACTTTGGTCGTCTTTGTCATTGCTGTCTCCTTGTTTTGTGTTTTGTTTTGCCTGCCGCGCTATGGAAGGCGGGGCGGAGTGATTTACGCTTTTCTCACCGCTTGCATAGCGAATACGGTGAAATCGAAATATACTTGCTGATCTTCCGCTGCATTATTGTCATCATTGTCGGTAAATTCTACAGTTACGGAGAAGGTTGCTTTGCTTCCGCCCAGCTCGACAACGCCAATCGGATTTTTGTCGCTCCCGATCGAAAGTCCTTTGCTGAGAGACTGCTCTGTCTTTTGTTCGCCCACTTGTACGGTGACTTGGAGCTGCTCGGCAAGGGCGTTGCTGTCGCCCTTGAGCTGAATTACGATCCAATAATTGAACGCGACAGTACCCTCATTCGTGAGCGCCATATTCGCAGTGAACTTGCAGCCGGGTGCGATATATGCATCTTTTGCGAGCCCGAAAAGATTTTCATTTGTCGCAGCGGAGAAGTCGGTATTCGTCTCTGTCCCGGGATGGTGAACAATATAGCCACTTTCGTCGAGCGTGTCATACGAATAGCTCTCGCGCACGAGTTTGGCGGTCAGGTTCCCCGCGACGAGGTGGTTCGTGACGATCGAGGACGCACTGAAGAGCGCATACGTCCCTCCGATGAGGAGTGCGATGCACAGCAGCATCGTGACGAGTGCGAGGATGAGCCTGCGTGAGATGTGGCGTGCTTCCTTTTGAGCAATTTTCATAGTCTGTCTCCTGAATTGCATTTTCATTGAATTTTATTTTGCGCTTGAGGGATGCGAGTTGACGGGGACCTGTATCGTTGTCTGGATGGTTGCACCCGACGAGGTCGTCACGGTCCTTGCCTGCGGCTTCCCCTGGGAAGCTGCATCCTTGGGAAGGGCGGCGCCCATGGCCCGTGCCGCATTCTCCTGTGCCCTTGCGGCCTCCTGCATGGCGCGGACTTCCGCCTCGCGTGCCCGCCAGAGTGCAGCGCTTTCAGCTTCGCGATATTTCCGCATCCGCTCTTCTTCGCTTTTGCGGCTCTTTTCCTCAGCCTTTTTCTTTTTACGATCCTTGGACCAGATTGCAAGATCAAAGATCACAATGCCGAGTGCGAACAAGCACACCGCGCCTGCGACCCATAAAAAGATAACGATGCCAAGTTTCACTGCTCTACCTCCATTGAAGTTTTCATCGCGGGGTCGGGCCCCGTCAGATCACGGTTTTGGTCGGCTTCCTCCGACATGGTGCCCTCGTTCTGCGTCTCGGGTGCGGAAATCTGCTCTTCCGCCGGGACTTCTTCCAAAGGCTCGGTTTGAGGATCTTCCTCGGCCGCAGCCTCATTTTCCGAAGGTTCAGCCTGAAGAGCTTCCTCGGCGGCCACATCTGCTGCGCCCGCCCGTGCGGCTTCTTCGCCATGCGCCGCGAGCGGGGGAAGGGCGGCCTGTGCAACGGGCGTTTCCTGAGGCGTTTCGGAAGGCCCATCTTCGGACATGGTACCCTCGGGAACGCCCTGACGCATCTCCATCTCGGCGAGGCGTTTTTTGAGGAGCTCGATCTCGTCGCTCTGCTTTGCTTCGCGTTCCGCGGCCTTTTTGCGCTTTTCCGCAGCGAATACGTTGACGATGCGGATGACCTGCAGGATAATGATGATGGAAGCGGGGACGATGACGACGAGCGCGATCCCGACGGGCTTTTGCAGGATATAGACGATCTCCCCGAGTGCGAGGCTCGTGAACACGACCTTTCCGACCACATAGTTGCCGGGTTCGGGGTTGGTGAGCTCATCCGTATAGACGATTTGCACGCCCTCGTTTTCCGTCCTGTTGTCGCCGCGGAGGGTGAGCTTGAACCCCTTGGCCTGCGGTTCGATCAGGATGATACGGTGGGTGATGGTCTCCTGTCCGCCGCCGATGATATAGCGGAAGGTGAGGACGTCGCCCTCTTTGAGGTTCGCGAACCATTCCTCCGCTTCCTCTTCATCCTCGGGAACGTTCTCTGTGACGATGAGGCTGTTTGCGGGGATATCCTTGATATCGAATCCGCTCACATCCGTCATGTCGCTCTTCTCCATCGATCCCGTGAGAACAAGGCGCATCTCATGGCCGAACAGGCTCACCGCGCCGTCCTCGCTTCTCTTCGAAAAGATGGTGAGAAGAACTGCGAGAAGGCATATCGCCATGAAGATGTAGAGCAGGACGGTGCCGATCGTAGCGAGAATTTTTTTGACCTTCTTCTTCTCCATCGGAATTACATCCTCTCGGCCGTAAGGGTAAGAGCGAGATCCGTGCTTGTCTTCGACGCTTCATTCCCGACATCGATCGACATGCTGTAGCGGATCGTGAAACACATCGGGACGTCTTCCGTCAGCGAGATATCGAAGCTGAGCTTCTCGCCCTCGATCAGCTTTGCAAGGGGCAGACTTTTCGCATCTTCCCCGCAGACGATCTCGATATCGAGATACTTCCAAAGTTCGCCCTCTCCCACATTCTCCGAAGAGAAGGTGACGGCAAAGTCGCCCGTCTCGCCGCAATGCACCGAGACGGCATATTCATGCGTATCGCCGGGGTTGAAGTTCACCGCCGTGAAGGAAAGCTCTTTGGTCGTCGTATTGTTTGCTTCGAGCTCGACGTCTTGCACAAAGTCCCGGTTGGCAAGCAGGACCCAGATGAAGATCCCGATGCCCGCGCAGATGAAGACGGACAGTACGATTACGATCGCGAGATGAAATTTCTTCATGATCTCCTCTTTGGGGAAAACCTTCGGCTCGGCCGCACGATTTCCCCGCACGCTAAGAAATGGGGTGGAGATTTTCCGTCGCATGGAAATTCACACTACTATACAGAACGATTATAACAATAATATAAAATACTGTCAAGAATAATGTACTCAGAAAAAATTTATTTTTTATAAAATCCGAGAAAATTTCATAAATTTCGCCCGCGCATTATAGAATTTGTTGAAATATACGGCGGCATGCGCCCCGCAGCCTTTGTCGATCGCGTCATTCCGCCCCGCACACATCGGGCAAACTGTTTCTTTCTGCGGTTGGGTCGCGTTTAGTATATAAGACCAACTGCGGGCGGGGCGAACCCGATGGGTTTGTTTCCTCGTCGGGAATACAAAAACCTCGTGCCGAAAACGGCACGAGACTTTTGTGGTACTCCCGACGGGAATACTTCGCGTTATGGTATTGGCGCATAGAATTTGTTTTAGCGGAACGCTCGTGCCGCCCTTGGACTGCGAATAGAAACTGCGGGCGGGGCGAACCCGATGGGTTTGTTTCCTCGTCGGGAATACAAAAACCTCGTGCCGAAAACGGCACGAG
>CANQCA010000091.1 GCA_947589585.1 uncultured Clostridia bacterium | reverse complement strand
CCTTTGCACGGCGGTAAGTCTCGATGGATGGCGTGGCGCTTCCGAGCACCAATTTGCAATGGTTGTAGGCCGCGCGGACGCGTGCGATCTCAAACGTGTTGTAGCGCGGGGAAGTCTCGGAGAAGTAGCTCCCGTCGTGTTCCTCGTCGATGACGATGACGCCCACATTTTCCACGGGGGCGAAGATTGCCGAACGGGCGCCGATGGCGATGCGTGCTTCCCCCTCGCGAAGGCGGATCCATTCGTCGAAGCGCTCCCCCGCCGAGAGACCGCTGTGCAGAATGGCGGCTTCCCTGCCGAAGCGGGAACGGAGCTGGAAGAGCATCTGCGGCGTAAGGGAAATTTCGGGCACCAGAAAGATGGCCGTCTTCCCCTCCTTCAGGGCGTCGGCGATGAGGGTGAGGTACACCTCCGTCTTGCCGCTGCCCGTCACGCCGTGGATGAGGGCGACGTCCCGCGAAGTATTCCGTATGCACGCGACGGCCCGCTTTTGGGCGGGCATGAGCGTGCGGGGCTGTGCCTTGGGAACATCCCCCGTATAGGGGTCGCGGAAGACGCGGCGCTTCTCCGAGGCGACCACGCCCTTTTTGATGAGCACATCCAAGGCGGAACCGAATTTTTCGTGCAGAAGCGCGGAATCGGCCTCACCGACCTCTTCCAGAAATGCGAGCAGGGCAAGCTGCTTTTTCGCATTGGGAAGAATGAGCGGCGTCTCCCCCGTGAGGCGGCAGAAGGTGCGTGTCCGCTCCCCCACCCTTCCCGTCCGCATCTCGGCGGGGAGAAAGAGGCGAAGGCAGAGCGCCATGGGGACACGGTATCTTGCGGCGATGCGTTTTGCGAGAAGAAGCGATTCCTTCGTAAGGGCGGGGAAGTTTTCCTCCGCGCGAAGGATGCGCTTGAGCTTTTCGGGCGGAACATCCGACTGCTCCTTTGTGCGCATGACAAAGCCCGTCGTCACCCCGTTCCCGAAGGGGACGGCGACCCGCATACCCGCCGAGATGTTATCTTCGCAGGCATAGTCGAAAATTTTATCGACGTCGCTGTGGGCGACGTCTACGATCACTTCGGCATACATGGTTTTTTAGGGGAGAACGTCGGAAAGCGGACTTCGTATCAGGGGATTCTCTCGGCTCCTACGGAGCCTCGGAATGACACGGTTGGTTGGGACGCAAGAGGGCGCACGGAATGACACGTTTGATCAAAGCGGAAAGAGGGCGCACGAAATGACGCGGTCAAGCAAAAAACAGCCCCGTGGAAAGCGGGGCGGTTTTCAGTCTTTGGAGGCCACAAACTTTCCGTTCATGATCTCGTTGCAGGCGACGACGATCTCCTTTTGCTTGCCGGGGAGCTCCGTCGCGCCGGTGGACTGCATCTGCTCGATGATCTGCCGCGTACGCTTTGCGACGACGATGCACAGTTCATAACGGGAGATGGGGTCCTCCGCCGTGCCCAGTTTTCTGATGAGGGCGTCCACAGAAGGTTCGTTGATCATAATTCACCTCGATCCTTGTTGATTTCTTTTTCGATGATGGAGAGAAGCTCCTCTGTCGCCCTCTCTAAGTTATCGTTGACGACCACATAGTCGTAGTGGTCGCGCTGGCCGAGCTCGTATTCCGCGCGGTCGAGCCTGTAGGCTGCGGCCTCCACCGTCGTCTTATCCCGCCCTACAAGCCTCGCCTCGAGCGCGGCACGCGAGGGGGGTGCGATGAGGATGAGCACAGTCTTCTCGGGGAAGAGCTTTTTGCAGTTCGCGCCGCCGACGACGTCGATCTCCAGAATGACGGATTTTTCCTTGAGCTGCTCCTTCACGAAGGGGAAGGGCGTGCCGTAGAAATTCCCGAAATGTTCGTCCGCTTCCAAAAATTCCCCCCGCTCCCTGCGGGCGAGAAATTCTTCGCGGGAGAGGAAAAAATATTCTCTGCCGTCCACCTCGCCGGGGCGGGGAGGGCGCGTGGTGCAGGAGACGGATTCGATGAGCCGGTCGTCGCGCGCAAGAAGTCGGTCTACAAGCGTCCCCTTGCCGACGCCGGACGGGCCCGAAATGACAAAAAGCAAATTTCTCATACGTTATTCCAGATTTTGGATCTGTTCACGGACCTTTTCGATCTCGTTTTTCATTGCGAGGGCACACCTTGTGATCTCGCGGTCGTTGGATTTGGAACAGATCGTATTGCACTCACGGTTGAATTCCTGAATGAGGAAGTCGAGCTTTCTGCCCACCGTCTCCTCTTTTGCGATGAGGCGGAACTCCTCGATATGGGATAAAAGACGGGTGAGCTCTTCGTCGATGTTGCACTTATCGGCATACACCGCCGCTTCGGTCAGAATGCGCTGCTCCTCCACCTTGCCGTCGAGATACTCCTTGATGCGGAGCATCAGCTTTTCGCGGTACTCCTCTGCAACATGGGGCGCACGGACGGCGATACTTTCTCTGAGGCGGGCGATCTCGTCCACGCGGGAGAGAAGATCGGCCTTCAAGCGTTCCCCCTCTGCAAGGCGCATGCTTCTGTGCGAATCGAGGGCGAGGGAAAGGGCGGAGGTGAGCGCCCCGATGAGTTCTTCGTCGACGGAAGCGCTCGCGTCGTCCTCGCGCACGACGTCGCTCTGGCGGAGAAGGAAGGCGAGCGTAAGCTCATCCGAAAGGGCGGGAATGGCCGCCTTCAGCTTTTGGGCGGCGTCCATGTAGGCGCGGGCGAGGGCAAGATCGACGGTGAGCTGTTTTTCGCGCTCGCGCTTATCCGAAAGGGTAACGAAAACGTCGACATGCCCGCGGGAGATGGAAGTTCTCACCATGCCGCGGACGAGGTCCTCCTGCCCGAGGAAGATGCGCGGGCACTTTAAGGCAAAGTCCAAAAAGCGGTTGTTGACCGATTTCACCTCGACGGTGAGCTCGATCCCGCCCGCCTTGTATTCCCCTTTGCCGTACCCCGTCATGCTCAGCATAGCGTTTTCTCCTATCGTTGAGTAATTATACCACACGCGCGCGCATAAAGTCAAACGATTTGAATAATTCTTTTGAATAATATTTGGAGAGAAAGTCACCCTTCGACAGGCTCAGGGTGACGGAAAACGGGGCAAGGTGACGAGAGAGCGGGGCAGGGTGACGGATTGGGATCGTCATGCTGAGCTTGTTGAAGCATGACATCAGGACGGGGAGAGCATTTTGAGGAATTGTTCCTCGCCGATGACGGGGATCCCGAGCGCATTCGCCTTCTCGAGCTTACTGCCCGCGCTTTCGCCCGCGATGACGAGCGTCGTCTTTTTGGAGACCGAACTCTGGCACACGCCGCCGAGCGCTTCGATGTGTTTCTGCGCCTCGGGCCGCGACATGGTACCCAGCGATCCCGTCAGAACGACGAATTGCCCCGCAAAGACGCCGACGGAAATTTTCTCCTTGACGAAGGGTTTCACCCCCGCTTCTTCAAGGCGGGAAAGCTCCTTTTGGTTCTCTTCGTCGGCGAAATATTCGAGGACGCTGCGGGCCGTGATGTCCCCCACGTCCTCCATGGCGACAAGCTCCTCATAGGTGAGCGCGGCGACCTTTTCGACACTGCCGAGTTCGGCAAGGTCCCGCGAGGCGACGCGTCCGATCCCCTCGATGCCGAGAGCGTATAAGAAGCGGTCGAGCGGGATATTTTTGCTCTTTTCGATGGCGGCAAGAAGGTTGCTTATCTTCTTCTCGCCGAAGCCTTCGAAGGGCTTTCCGAGCACGTCGAGAAAACTCTCGTATGTGAGGTGGTAGAGGTCGGAGAAGTTCTTCACGCGCCCTTTATCGAAGAGCAGTTGCAGCGTTGCCTCGCTCATGCCCTCGACGTCGGCGGCGTTTTTCGAACAATAGTGCGTGAGTTTTTGCACGACGCGGGGCGGGCAATCGGGGTTGGGGCAGAAAAGATTGGCCCCCACTTCCTCGACGGGGCTTTGGCAGTAAGGGCACAGGGCGGGCTTTTCGACGGGCACGCTCCCCTCCACGTGGGAGACGGCGCCCAGGATCTCGGGAATGACCTCGTTGGAGCGGCGCACGAGCACGCGGGAGCCCACCTTCACGTCCTTTTTCGTGAGGTCGCCGAAGTTGTTCAGGGTGGCGCGGCGCACGGTCGCGCCCGCGAGCTCGACGGGTTCGATCTCGGCAAGGGGGGTAAGCTTCCCCGTTCTGCCCACCTGCCAGAAGATGCGTTTTACTTCCGACTCGGCTTCTTCCGCCTCGAATTTATAGGCGATCGCCCAGCGCGGGAACTTATCCGTGGCACCCATGTCCGAGCGGATGCCCTCTTCGTTGACTTTGACGACGGCGCCGTCGGTGAGATAGTCGATGCGTTTTCTCTCCACTTCGATCTCGTCGATGGCGGCCTTCACCTCCTCGGGTGACTTACAAATTTTGAAGAAGGGATAGAGCTTGAACCCTTCGCGGCGCAAAAACTCCTGCGCTTCTTCCTGCGAGGAGACGCCGCCCTCGCTCATATAGTTGATATCGTAGAAGAGGATCTCGGGGCTTCTCGTCTTCGTCATCTTGGGATCGAGGTTGCGGATGGCGCCCGCTGCCGCATTGCGTGCGTTTTTGAGGGGCTCCTCGGGGTGTGCGGCGTTGTATTTTTCGAGTGCGGTAAGGCGGATGACCGCTTCCCCCCGCACTTCGAGCGTGCCCTTATAGGAAATTTTGAGCGGAAAGCTCCGGACGGTCAGAACCTGCGCGGTGACGTCTTCCCCCTCGACGCCGTTGCCGCGGGTGGTGGCGCGCACAAATTCGCCCCCCTCATAAGTGAGGCAGACGGTGAGCCCGTCGTACTTGTATTCGACGGTATAGGTGGCGTCCCCCGCCTTTTTGACGCGGGTGAA
>CANQCA010000090.1 GCA_947589585.1 uncultured Clostridia bacterium | reverse complement strand
CATTCGTGCCATCCTCTCCCCCTTCCCCTGCGCCCGCACCGTGCGCGGCGGGGCGACCCGCGGGGAGAGCGTCTTCCGCGCCCTCCAAGAGGCGAAGGGCGACACGGTGCTCATCCACGACGCCGCGCGGCCCTTCGTCACGCAGAAGATCATCAAAGATTGCATCGAAAGCGTGAAAAAGTACGGTTCCGCCGTCGCTGCCCTACCCGTTTCGGATACGGTTGCACACGTTTCAAAGGGGTGCATCGCGGACATGCCCCCAAGAGACGCGCTCTACGCCCTGCAAACGCCGCAGGGATTTTTCACCAAAGATATCCTCTCCGCCTACGAAAAAGCCTTCGCGGAAGGGCGGGAAAAAGCGTTCACCGACGACAGCGGCGTCTATGCCGCCTACATCGGAAAGCCGCACATCGTCGCGGGCGATGTCTGCAACAGAAAACTCACCTATGCGAGCGATTTCATGCCCGCCGAGCGCGTCGGGTTCGGCATCGACACCCACGCCTTCGCCCATCAAGAGGAGATCGATATGGGCATTGCGCGGCTGAATCTGAACTACATCACCCTCGGCGGCATGCTCGTTCCCTCCAATCGCGCCATCGAAGCGCACAGCGACGGCGACGTCGTTGCCCACGCCCTCATGGACGCCCTGCTCTCCGCCATCGGTGAGCGGGATATCGGCTACCATTTTCCCGACATCGACCAAAAGTATAAGGACGCAAACAGCATGCAGCTGCTCTCCATCGTCATGGAGATGGTGCGCATCAAGGGGTTCGAAGTGAAGAACGCAAGCATCTCGATTTTGTGCGAACAGCCCCGTCTTTCACCCTATATCGAGGGCATGCGAAACAACCTGCGCGCCGCGCTCTGCTGCGCAGACGTCGCCGTCGCCGCCGGCACGAACGAGAAGCTCGGCTATATCGGCGAAGGCCGCGGCATAACTTGCTACGTCATGGTGCTGTTAAAGACGAACCGCAGATAGACGGCGACAAGTTCGCAAATTTTGTTTTGCTTTTGGGTTGACCGTGTCATTCCGAGACCCCGCAGGGGGTGAGAGAATCTCCTAAATGAAAACACGGACTCCGTATCAGGGGATACACTCGCCCCTATGGGGCTCGGTATGACATTTCGATCTCATCAAATAAAGGAACCACTATGCCGAAGAATTTGACGCAATTTGTATGCAATGAGTGCGGATACACCTCCCCCAAGTGGCTGGGGCGGTGCCCCGACTGCGGGAAGTTCAACACCCTCGTCGAAGAGGCGATTTCCCCTATCCAGACGAAAAACAAGGCACCCATGTCCGCGAACCCATCGCGTGCAATTCCCCTCTCGAAGGTCACGTTTGAGAAGTTCGAGCGCGTCTCCTCGGGCATCAAGGAGCTCGACGTCGTTCTCGGGGGCGGCATCGTGAAAGGCTCTCTCATCCTCGTCGGGGGCGACCCCGGCGTGGGCAAATCCACCCTTCTCACCGAAGTCGCGGCGCACCTTGCCAAGGAACACAAGGTTTTATATCTCTCCGCCGAGGAGAGCTGTTCGCAAGTAAAGCTCCGCTGTGAACGGCTGGGGCTGAATTCCGATAACCTCCTTCTACTCAACGAGACCAACCTCGAAGCGGCGGAAGAGAGCTTCTATGCGGCAGAATATGTCATCGTGGATAGTATCCAGGCGGTGTACACCGAGGCGCTCTCCTCTGCGGCGGGCAGCGTCGGGCAGGTGCGAGAGTGCGCCGCCAAGATCATGCGCATCGCCAAAGCCAAAGGCATTACCTTCTTCCTCGTCGGACATGTGACGAAGGAAGGCACGCTTGCGGGCCCCAAAGTCCTCGAACATATCATGGATACCGTCCTCTATTTCGAGGGCGAACGGTTCGAAAACTTCAAAATCCTCCGCGCCGTGAAGAACCGCTTCGGCTCCGTACAGGAGGTGGGCGTCTTCGAGATGACGGGCGAAGGCATCTTCGGCGTCACGGACTATTCCTCCCTCTTCCTCTCGGATAGCCGCGGCATTGCGGCGGGGGCTGTCGTCACCCCGAGCGAAACGGGCAACCGCTGCATGATGGTGGAGATCCAGACTCTGATGGCGAAGACTGCCTACGGGCTTCCCCGCAGAATGTCTCTTGGGGTGGACCCCAACCGCCTCATCGTCCTCATCGCCGTCCTCGAAAAGCGGTGCGGCATCCCCCTCGGCATGCAGGATATCTATCTCAACGCCATGGGCGGGATCCGCTTGAATGAACCGAGCGCAGATCTTGCCGTGTGCGCCGCCCTTGCCTCCGCCGAGAAGATGATTGCCATCGAGAAATATACTGCCGTCTTCGGGGAAGTGGGCCTCACGGGTGAAGTGCGCGGGGTGAACTTTGCCGAAAAGCGGGTGAACGAGTGCCTGAAGATGGGATTCCGCCGTGTCATCCTGCCCGCCAAGAACATGAAGGCGTGCGAAAAATATAAGGACAAGCTTAACCTCGTCCCCGTCTCCTACGTCACCCAAATGATCAAAGCATTGTTTAATTCTTAATTTATACGGGTGGTGGGAGTGTCGCTGTCATACCGAGGGGCAACGCCCCGAGTGTATCCCCCGATACGTAGTCCGTAAGCCCTACCCCTTCCCAAGGGGGAGGGTGTCGAGCACAGTGAGACAGATGGGGGCTTTCTTATATTCAACCCCCACCACCGCCTACGGCAGAGTTTTCTCACGCGGGTGGAATCCCGCGTTACTTCGCCTATGGCTACTTCGCCTTCGGCTCGTGCCGACCTTAGTATACAAATAGAAGCTTCGGTCGGGGCGTGCCGCCCTTGGACAATGATCAGAACATGCGGGCGGAACGGTCATTGTTCGCGCCTTCCGATGCGCTCTACTTCTCGCAAAACGCAGCGCACGGCACACTGTGCCGATGCGCAGAACTGCGTTTTGCGCCCCTTCAAAGGGGGCAGCTCTACCCCTCAACAGTCATTAAAATGACAGCTTCCCCCTTTGAGAGGGGGAAGCCTTTTTTCGGACTGCGTATTAGGGGATACACTCGCCGCATTGGCGGCTCGGTATGACAGGTTGACGGGCAAGAGGTTCGCACCTCGGAATGAGGCGGCGAATTATGCGGTGCAGAGCTGCTTTACATAGCGCTTCTCCTTGAGAGAGACCTTGCCATCGACGGAGGTCAGAAGAAGGCACAGAAGGACGATGTCCGCGGCAAGCTGTTCATCCGCCGCCCATACGATGGAGTGGACCGCCTGTGTGTAATTCGCGATCTCCTTCTTCACGTCCTTGGAGACCTTGAAGGAATGCTCAATCCCATAGAGGTCGCATGCTTCGCCGAATGCCTTCACGAGCGAGGGCTCGATGCCGAGAAGGTCCTTCTCGCTCACGACGCCGTCGGAGACGACGGAACCGATCACGAAAGCGGCAAGCGTTTCGACGGGATCGATCCCATCGATGCCGAGGGCATGAACGCCCGCGATGACGGAGACCGCCTTTTCGGCGATGAGGGCTGCACGGTGGGCGGGGTCGAGCGCTTCTACTTCGTTGCAAAGTTTCTGAAATTCAAACATAGTTGTCACTCCTTGTAAGATATTCTATTTTGTTATACCACAAATTTCAAGCGTTGTAACGCTTTTGCAAAAATTTATAAGAGCACGGCGCGAGCGAAGTAGATGGGCATGCCCTTGGAAGAAAAATTCTGCTCGTACTCGGTGACGATGTTCCCCTCCGCCCACACGCTCCTATGGAGATCGCGAGAGATTTCCGTCACTTCGAAACCGTTTTCGCGATAGCTATTGAGGGAATATTCGAAGAAAAACGCACTGTCCGTCTTCTGCTCGATCGTGCCCCCTTCCGCCAAAATATTTTTATAGATGGCAAGAAAGCGGGAAGAAGTGAGCCGCTGTTTCTCGCGGTTGGGCTCAGGCAGGGGCGTGGAGAAGTTGAGGTAGATCTTGCGGATGCTCCTTTCGGGAATGTAGCAGGCGAGGATCTCGGCGGGGATATTCAAAAAGCGGACGTTGGGAATTTCTTCGCGCAGAACGCGCTCCATCGCCGTGAGAATGACGTTGGTGCAAAGCTCGACGGCGAGATAGTTCGTCTGCGGGTTACGCTTCGCAAGCTCAGCGATAAAGTATCCGTTGCCGCAGCCCACTTCGAGCTCGACGGGGTTGTTGTTGCCGAAGAGTTTTTGAAAATCCAAAATAGCGCGAAAATTCTCCGCCGCCTCCTTCAGATTGAGGCAGGGCCTTCCCCGCGCCACGAGGACGGACGCACACCGCTCCATCCGCGGCTCCAAATTGCGCTTTCTTCTCATTCGCATATGAATACTCCTGTTGTCAAACGCCTTCTACCTTGCATAAATCCGAGTGGTAACCGCGCCATTCTGAATGAAGTGAAGAATCCCGAAGTACGAAGTCCGTGTTTTCATTCAGGGAATCCTTCGAAGATGCGCTCGCGGTTTTCATTTTTATATAACGGCTCAGGATGACGCACGATCTTACCATGTCGGATCGTGCGGGAGCTTGAGTTCGGCGTAAAAGGTGCCACCCATGTCCGTGACAATGTACTTCTCAAAGGACTTTGCTTCGCTATCGACTCTATGGTGGAAGTAGAGAACGCACCATCCTCCGCCCTCGAAAAAGACTGCGTTGCTATACGAGGTCAACCCCTTATCATAGGCCTCATCATCGCAGAGATATTGCTCCTTCCCGCCCGAGAGATCGCCAAGATAGTACTTTTCTTTGTAGTAATATACCGCATTTTCGCCGTCAAAGGCGACGACGATGCGCCCTTCAAGAGTGGAAAGGATGCTCAGCTCTCCCTTCTCACGATCAAAAGAGAAGAGGATGCTCTTTGTGACCTTCTTCGCGTC
>CANQCA010000089.1 GCA_947589585.1 uncultured Clostridia bacterium | reverse complement strand
CGCGGGCAGAGAATGTACGACTTCTACGATAAGCTCGTCTCCATCGCCCTTCCCCGCGTGCGCGACTTCCGCGGCGTATCGGATAAGGCGTTCGACGGCAGAGGGAACTACGCCCTCGGCCTCAAGGAGCAGCTCATCTTCCCCGAGATCACCTACGATCAGGTCGAGAAGATCAGGGGGATGGACGTGTGCATCGTCACGACGGCAAAGACCGACGAAGAGGCTAAGGAGCTTTTGGCGCTCCTCGGAATGCCCTTCAAGAAGTAAGGAGAAACGGACATGGCAAAAAAATCAATGATCAATAAACAGCAGAAAACGCCGAAGTTTTCGACGCGCGCTTATACGCGCTGCTCGATCTGCGGCAGACCGCACGCCGTGCTCCGCAAGTACGGGATCTGCCGTATCTGCTTCAGAGAACTGGCCTACAAGGGCCAGATCCCCGGCGTGAAAAAGGCGAGCTGGTAAGGAGGCATAAGATGACAGATCCGATTGCAGATATGCTCACAAGAATGAGAAATGCACTCACCGTCCGCAAGGAGAAGGTGGAGATCCCCGCTTCCAACATGAAGAAGGCGATCGCAGAGATCCTCCTCCGCGAAGGGTATGTCTCCGCCGTGGAATACGTCGAGAACGAGCACGAAGGGCTCATCGTCATCACGCTCAAGTATGCCGGCGGCAAGTCCGTCATCAGCGGACTCCAACGCGTCTCCAAACCCGGCCTTCGCACCTACAGCGGCGCGAAGAACATGCCCAAGGTCCTCGCGGGATACGGCATCGCGATCGTTTCCACGAACAAGGGCATCATGACGGATAAAGAAGCGAAGAAAGAGAACGTTGGCGGCGAAGTACTCTGCTACGTCTATTAAGGAGGGAACATATGTCGAGGATCGGTAAAAAGGTGATCGCAGTTCCCGCAGGCGTAAGCGTGGAATTCAAAGATAAGACCGTCACTGTCAAGGGCCCCAAGGGGACGCTTTCCCGCGAGGTCAAGGGCAATATCGACGTAAAGTCCGAGGGCGCAGAGGTGCACATCCTCGCTCTCGACGAAGAAAAGCAGACCAATGCCTTCCACGGGCTCTACCGCGCGCTCATCGCCGATATGGTGAAGGGCGTATCCGAGGGCTTTACAAAGGCGCTGGAGATCAAAGGCGTCGGCTGGAAGGGGCAGATGCAGGGCAGTAAGCTCGTTCTCAACGTCGGCTACTCCCATCCCATCGAGTTCGCCCAGCCCGAAGGCATCAAACTCGAATGCCCCACTCCCACGGATATCGTCGTTTCCGGCATCGACAAGGTCCTTGTCGGGCAGGTCGCGGCAAATCTTCGTGCGGTGCGCATCCCCGAGCCCTACCATGGGTACGGCATCCGCTACAAGGGCGAGAATGTCGAGCACAAGGAAGGCAAGACTTCGGGTAAGGGCAAGAAGTAAAGGAGCGTGAAGTATGATAACGAGAATAGATAAAAATGCGGTGAGACAACGCCGCCACGCACGCGTCAGGAAAACGCTTTCGGGCACTCCCGAATGCCCCCGCCTGAACGTATACAGGAGCACGAAGAACATCTACGTGCAGTTTATCGACGACGTCAACGGCGTCACGCTCGCATCCGCTTCCACGCTGGAGAGCGCCGTAAAGGGCGAGATCGCCGGGAAGACCAAGACGGAAGCCGCCAAGATCGTCGGCAAGATCGCCGCCGAGCGTGCAAAGCAGAAGGGCATCGAGACCGTCGTGTTCGACAGGGGCGGTTATAACTACACGGGGCGCGTCCAAGCGCTCGCAGACGGCGCACGCGAAGCCGGGCTCACATTCTGAGGGAGGATAGGTCATGGCAAGAGAAAACAGGCCTCAAAGAAGACAGGAAGAGAGCGACGGGCTCATCAAGAAGACCATTCAGATCAACCGCGTATCCAAGACGGTGAAGGGCGGCAAGAACATGCGTTTTGCTGCGCTCGTCGTCGTGGGCGACGGGAACGGCAAGGTCGGCTACGGCACGGGCAAGTCGAAGGAAGTGCCCGAGGCGATCGAGAAGGCGACGCAGGCGGCGAAGAAGAACATGATCTCCATCGCCATCGTCGATACGACCATCCCGCACGAAGTGATCGGTAAGTTCGGCAGGGGCGCCGTTCTGATGCTCCCCGCAGCCGAAGGTACCGGCGTCATCGCGGGCGGTCCCGTTCGTGCGGTCATGGAAGCCGTCGGCATCAAGAATATCAGGACCAAGTCACACGGAACGCAAAATCCCGGCAACTGCATCAAGGCGACCATCGCGGGCCTTGCATCGCTCAAGACGGCCGAGGAATTTGCGGCGCTTCGCGGCAAGACCGTCGAAGAGATCGTGGGCTAAAGGAGGGAGGAAATGATCAAAGTAACGCTTACAAAGAGTCCCATCGGCGAAGTGAAGTCCGTCAAGGGCACCGTCGCCGCGTTAGGGCTCACGAAGATCAATTCCACCAACACCTTCGAGAAGGACAGCCCCGCACTTCAGGGCCAGCTCAAGAAGGTCGCGCACCTTGTCAAGGTCGAGGTCATTTAAGGAGACGGCAATGAGAATCGATACGTTATCTCCCGCAGAGGGAGCAAGAACCAAGGAAAAACGCCTCGGCCGCGGGATCGGCTCGGGCCTCGGCAAGACGAGCGGCAAGGGCCACAAGGGCCAGTGGGCCCGTTCGGGCGGCGGCGTCCGTCCCGGATTCGAGGGCGGCCAAATGCCCCTTGCACGCAGGATCCCCAAGCGCGGCTTCCACAACAAGTGGGGGAAGGACTATATGATCGTCAATCTCTCCGCGCTGGGCACGCTTCCCGCAGGGACGGTGGTCGACTACGGCTACGTGGTATCCAACGGGCTTGCAAAAGAAGTGAAAAACAACGTCGGGCTCAAAGTGCTCGGCGGCGGCGAGCTGAAGGTGGCGCTCACCGTGAGAGCCAAGAAGTTCTCCGGGGCCGCCAAGGCTGCGATCGAGGCCGCAGGCGGCACGGCGGAAGTTCTCGAATGAGCTTCGCCTTTACTGCCATGCGCGCATGAAAGGAGTGAATCATGTTTGAAACCATCAAAAACGCCTTTCGCAATAAAGACATCAGGAAGAAGCTCCTTTTAACGCTTCTCATTCTGTTTATCTTCCGCCTCGGGTGCTATATTCCCATTCCGGGCCTCGATAGATCTCAGTTCGGGAACGCGATCAACGGGAACGACTTCCTGCAACTCATGAGCGGCATCACGGGCAACGCGCTCGCAAACGGCACGCTCTTTGCGCTCGGCATCGGACCGTATATCAATGCGTCCATTATCATCCAGCTTCTCACGGTAGGTATCCCTTACCTTGAAAGGCTCTCCAAGCAAGGCGAAGAGGGCAGGAAAAAAATCACGCTCTATACAAGGATCCTGACCATCATCCTCGCCATCGTGCAATCAGTCGGCATTATCGTCAATTTCGCAAATACCAGCGGCGCCCTTCAGACCTCGCTCTTCTTCGGATCCACGTGGTTCACGGGCGTTTACATGACCGTCGTCTACACGGCGGGTGCCATGCTCGTCATGTGGCTCGGCGAACGCATCACGGATTACGGGATCGGCAACGGCATCTCGCTCATCATCTTCATCGGCATCCTTTCCACGGCGGGCATGTCCATTCTCTCCGAGTTCGAGAGCCTGTTCGGAGGCAATCTCGACAGCCTTCTCTCGCTTGGGATCTTCTTCGCGATCGCGGTCGTTCTGTTTTTCTTCATCGTCTATGTCGACCTTGCAGAGAGAAAGATCCCCGTGCAATACGCGAAGCAGGTACGCGGCACCAAGATGTACGGCGGGCAGAGCTCCGTCATTCCCATGAAGATCACGGGAAGCGGCGTCATGCCTCTCATCTTCGCGTTCGCCATCCTTTCCTTCCCGTCCATGATCATCAGCCTCTTCTGGCCGAACTCGACCGCACAGCAGAACCTTGCAAACTGGTTCTCGGGCTCCTCGCCCTATTGGTACGGCCGTGTGATCTACGCCGTCGTCATGTGCGTGCTCATCTTCGCATTCGCATTCTTCTATGCGCAGATGGAATTCAACCCCGACGACGTCGCAAAGCAGATCCAGAGCAATGGCGGGTTCATACAGGGCATCCGCCCCGGCAAACCTACGGCGCAGTATTTGAAGAAGATCAACAAGCGCATTACGCTCTTCGGCGCCATCTTCCTCACGCTCCTCGCCTTCATTCCTTCCGTCGCGTTCAGCTGGACGGGCAGCGCAAGCCTCGTCAACGTCTTCTCCACGACGGGTATCCTCATCGTCGTCTCGGTCGCGCTGGAGTTTGATAAGCAGCTTCAATCGCAGATCATGATGAAGACCTATAAGGGATTCCTGAAATAAGTTCACGAATTTTGTTTTGCTTGAAGGGCTCCACGCTGTCATCCCGAGCCGTCAAAGACGGCGAGAGGATCCCCTTATACGAAGTCCAGCCATCGCAAAACAAAATTTCGTGAGGCGAATAAGCAGCGATGCTTTCATAGATTCGGCTCCGATTATTCGTTTCATCCGACAATAAGGCGACAGGGCTCGCCAAATCGACGGCTTTGCCGTCGCCCTGAGCCTGTCGAAGGGTCTGGCGCCCACGGCGGAAGTCAATTCCGCCTAAGGCAAGTGATCGGAAGCATTGCTTCTCCGCGTTTTAACGGGAATGGGGACCGCGTCATGCTACCCCGCACCCGTTAACCGCGTCATGCTGAGCCGGATTGCATTACGCAGTCCGCGGCGGCCTATCCTCGAAGCATCCCGAATTACGAAGTCCGACCGCTAAACGGGTCATCCCGAGCCCCATAGGGGCGAGAGGATCCCCTTAATGAAAACACGGACTCCGTATGCGGGGATTCTTCGGAGAGTTGTTTTCGCGGACATGCGCATTGGCTCTAACGCCTCAGAATGA
>CANQCA010000088.1 GCA_947589585.1 uncultured Clostridia bacterium | reverse complement strand
CACCCTCTTTCTGGCCCTCTTCTATCTTCTCTTCAGACTCAAAAGAAAATATTATGAATTCTCCGGAGGCGGTATCTAATGAGAAAAACACTTCTCGCGCTCATTGTTGTCATTCCTATGGCGTTCGTTATCGTCATCTTTTCCTCGGTCAACGCCATAAGCCTTGCCATTCCCGTTCCCGTGAACGGGATCACGCTCCATCGCGGCGGCGATTACGTGGGTGATGAAGATCGTATCGAAATCGATATGGCGGAGCACACCCGCGAGACCGTTTACGCCGAGGTCTCTCCGAGCAATGCGACCGAGAAGGGCTATACGCTCTCCTCGAGCAACACCGACATCGCGGAAGTCACGCAGGACGGTCTCATCATCCCCAAAAAAGAGGGGGATGTTGAGATCACCGCCAAGAGTAACGATAAAGGCTATACCAGCAACAAGATTGACGTCCACGTCGAATCGTCGTTGGCCTACGATTTCGCCTTCAGTCTTACGGATGCGGATGAGCATCCCGTTCCGCTCACCAAGACGGACGACGGCTATGAAAAAACCCTTCCCACGGGCAGATATACCTATAGTGTGGAAATAATGGGCGACGTCTACGATTATTCCATAACGAATCGCTCCACGGGCGGTTATTCCGGGATCGAACCGATCGAATGGGACCGCCGCTCCATCTTCCTGCCCTTCACGGGGACGGCGGAATTTCAGATCCACGTCGAAGATGGCATCGACGGCCCCATCGAAAAGACGGTGCGCCTCAACGTCACGAAGCCTTCTTCGGGCGACGTCATCATCAACGGCGAAGTCGTGAATGTAGACTCTCCCTTCGAAGGGTTGAGGCCCATAAAAGGATCGCGGGAAGCCCAACTCTACGTGGAATGTTCGGAGAGGCCCATCTTCAGATCGGAGCACGCCAAGGCAAAAGTCACGAGTGTAGGCGGGCGCGGGAAGTATCGCCTCGATATCACCATCGATGAAGATGCGGGCGATCTTCTCGAGGCGACGCTCACCGCGGGCGGCAAAGAATATCCCATCCTCATCTCCTTCACGGATTTCGCCTTCAGCATTTTCTCCGATCGCACGGTGGAGACGCTCGAGGATAAGAGCAAACATGTAACCATTCTTACGGGCACGCCCGTCACCTTCTATGCGGTCGCCGCGGGCGGTGCGACAGGCGTCGAATATAAGTGGAGCATCTCGGAGAACGATCCCGCCTATAAATTCGAGGTGGAAGGCAACAGTGCGGTCGTCACGTCGTCTAAGAGCGGCTCCTTTGCGATCACCGTCGAGGCGACATACGGGGAGAAGGTCCTTACCGAAACCGTCTTCGTCTCCGTCATCAACAAGGTGAGCACCGTCAAGATCAACAACGACGTGAAGTGCGACCTCGCGGATTGCTATACGATCGCGGGCAAGGTCTATAACAGCGCGCTCAAGCTCGAGGATAACGTCTATCCGCTCAGCGTATACACCTACAGCTCTTCGGGCTTCGGCGTTGCAGGCGACGATATTTCCTATACCGTCTTGAAGGATAACGAGCCCGATAATACCATTGCCGTAGTCGATACGAGCACCGGGGAGCCCGTTCTCATTCCCAAAGGGACGGGGACGGTCACCGTCGTCGCCGCATGGAAGGGGAACGCCGCCTTCGGAAAGAGCGTGCAGGGCTCCTTGAAGCTCAACGTCGTGAAGGAGGCTGTGGCGGTAAAGAATGCACCCGAGCTCACTGCGGCGACGGATGCCGCTCTTCCCGTCGTCCTCACGAAGGATATCAAGCTCGGCACGGACGCGAACGGGCAGGATTTCAGCCTCGATGCGCGCAACGACGTCCTGAAGACCCACCTCATCAAGTCTACCTATAATACCGAATGGTATAAATATACGAAGGAAAAGGTCACGGACGAAAGGATCAGGGACGGCAACGTCAATCTCTCCTATGCGATGGAATTCAAGAATGACGTCTACGGAAACGGCAAGTCCATCGATGCGAGCAACTTCACGCACGCGCACGACGCCAACCGCAAACCCCTTCTCTCCCTCTACAGGGGGCCGCTCTTCTTCGTCAATTATCGGCAGATGGCGAGCGTGGCGGGGCAGGATAACTGCGCCTTCCTCATCCGCACCGACGGGGTGAAGCTCTACGGCGTCAACCTCCTCGGCTGCGACGATTCCTTCCTCGCCGATCCCGAGACGAAGATGTACGACGTGACGCAGCTCGACCTCACGGGCACAACGCTCGAAGTGGGCGCTTCCGCCGAGATCGTCAACTGCCGTATCCGCAACGGCAGGAACGTTATCCGCGCATACGGCGGGAACCGTAGCGGCGATAAGTACTTTATCGATAGCCTTTCGCAGAATTCTGCGGGAGTGGACAGTGAGCGCATCAACGTCAGGATCGAGGGGTGTATCCTCGCACAGGGGAGGGAATTCATTCTCAAGATCGGCGCGAACAGGGCGCTCCGTGCAACCCTCGCGAACGGGCAGCAGCCCGCCCTCGTCGACAAAAACGGCAAGGCATATAACGACGCGAATAGCAGCAATATTTACGGCGAAGGCAAGCTCTACGAGGATCCGTGGTTCTACAAACAATATGTCATGACGGACGTCACCCTCAAAAATTCCGTCGTCGAGACGAGCGGGCTCTTCACCATCGGCGTCGAGAGCAACTTCTCGGGAGAATTCCTCTATCCGGGCGGCGAATCGTATAAGGGACTTACCACCGACTGGGAGCATTCGGGCGGGACGTCGTTCGCAAGCGTTCTCCGTCTCGAAGGAGATGTTCGTCTCTACGACTGGAAAGATATCACGCTCGTCAATTCCTCCACCCTCATCGAATCGCCTACCAACGGGGCGCTCTCGGGATGGCTCAACCTCAATATCTCGAGCATGCTCGAATATGTCACGCAGCGCGAACCCTCTTATAAAGGGCTCATCGAGACGACTTCGGACGGGACCAAGTACGTTCACGGCGGCATCGCCTACTACGGCGGCGGCAGGAATTATGCCTGCCTCGACATGGAGAAACTGGATAGCGATCTGAGCGATTTCACGCATGTGAACGTCAATATCGGGATCCTTGCAAACGGCGATGAGGCGATGCAACAACAGGGGACGCTCCTTCCCAAGGCGGCAGGCACGCACGATTTCAACTTCTATATGTACGGGAAGGACAGCGCGAACGACTTCGTCAAGCAAAAGAGCGACGAGCAGAAGGGGCTCAAATATAAAGACATCTTGCCCGTCCCGCTCTTTGCGAAATAAGCGCGCGAAAATCGATTTGAATACACTGCTTTGGTAATTACCGCGAAGGCGGGGCGCAAATTTGCGCCCCGCCTTTCAGCTCAGGTATAATTTTTTGAATTGCAATGATGATAATTTGCGATGCAAAGATCGAGTGCCTTTATGCGAGGGGCAGCGTTGCGGAGAAGATCGTAAGGCCATCTCTGCGCTCATAGGTCAGTTCCCCGTGCATGGCCTCGATGGCGTTTTTGGCAAGGAAGAGCCCGAGGCCCGAGTTGTTCTCGGAGGGACTACCCGAAACGAAGGGGGCGAAGACGTCCTTCTCCGTCGTAATGCCCTGTCCGTCGTCTGTGACGTCGAGGCGGCATTCTCCCTTGCGTTTGACGGCGGTCACCGTAAGGTGGGAACAGAATGCGTGTTCGATCGCATTCAACACCAAATTGAGGAGTACGCTCTCCAAGGCGATCTTTTTGGCGTAAACGCGCAATGTTTCAGGCAGGGTGACCGTCAGAACGATCCCGTTCGCTTCGCAGTCGGGGCGGAGATCGCCCGTCACACGTTGCACGATCTCACTCAAATTGACCACCTCGGACTGTTCTGCGACGTAATTTTGCCTGCCGTACTTCCCGATCTCGGCGAAGTCCTTTTTGAGCTCTGCATTTTTCTGTAATAGGTGCTCCACCTTCGGGATGAGTTTGGGGTCGGATAGATTCTGGCGCAGATCGGTGAGGGAATCGTTCATTCCGACGACCGTCTTTTTCATGTCATGGCTGACATACAGCAGGATCTTATCCCGTTCGGCAAGGACATTTTTGAGGCTTTGTGTCTGCCGCTCCACTTCCTGTTCGAGATTGGTCGTAAGATAGCGGTTGTGGACTTCGGCGGTGATAAATTCTTGCAGCCCTAAAACGAGCGTGACGCCCAGCTCCCCGAGGTACAGCCAGAACGCGGGGGAGAGCGTGATAAACGGAATGGGCTGTTCCGCAAACAGCGCCATGACGGTCGAAACGCCCGCAATGATGGTATTGAGGCGCAGTCCCAAGGGCTTGTTTTTGAACATGTCGCGCACAGTCGATGCAAAGATGACAAGAATGCAGGCGACCGCCAAGACGATATAGGCGTAGCAGACTGCCTTATAAGCGGATATGCTCGTGCAGAAGACGGATAGGAACGCGAGTACGGTCGCGACGATCGTGACGGCGCACGTCGGATACAGGACGGGGATCTTTCCGATCTTTTTGGGAAGATACAGCGCGGAGGCAAAGAGGATAAATCCCAACGAAAAACGGCGGATGGCGCGCAGGAGATAGGGGACGGCCGTAAAGCCGAACAGCGCATATGTGGAAAACAGCGCCGAGAAGATCCCCGCGGCAAACATGAGTTGCGGAATAAAGGAGAAGGAGCGTTTGAGAATACAGATCAGGAGGAACAGGAAAAGCGTTGCCGCCCCGACGATCGCCCCGAGCAAGAGAACGGAGCGGTTTGTATTTACGGCACTGCGCACCGCCGCGTCTTCTCCGATCAGAACGGGCCCCATAAATCCCACAAAGTTGTCGTTGTCCGCTTCGTAATGGATCGTCACTTTGCATTCCTTCGAATACTTCCCGTCGGAGAGCTTGAAAACTAAATCGAATATCGAATATTTAATGCGATTATCTTATATATTCCGATATCATATCGTCTAA
>CANQCA010000087.1 GCA_947589585.1 uncultured Clostridia bacterium | reverse complement strand
GGACATGGTGTGGCTGTTTCGGCTCAGAATGACGCTAATCAACACTCGTACCCGTCACCTGCGTCATCCTGAGCCGAATTGTATTACGCAGTCTACGCGAGCCCATCTTCGAAGGATCCCGAACTACGGAGTCCGATCCCCTGTCGCATTTTTCAAACCACAAAAAAAACTGTGAGGGCTTTTTTTGTTGCAGCCTACCGAAGCGGGAACGCAGCAGACGGCTCCCGCAAAGCTACCTTATGGCACACGCACGGCACCGTTTAGTGCTGCTGTATCCCTACCCTGACACGGTTCGCGGGCGTACGTTGCATAAGACCTTGCGATCAACACCACTTACTGCGTGCGGCCTCCCATAGACTGCACCGAGAAAAGCGTTCGGCTCTGCTATAGCGGATTGCAGATACAGGGCACCGCTAACTCCCCACCTATCACAGCAAGAAATAGTATACCCCAAACCGCGCGATTTTGCAAGCGTTTTTTCTCTTTCTTCGAAAGTTTTCCCACACTGCCGCATTTTGCCTTGTATTTTTCCTCCTTCCGTGGTAGAATAAGCGTAAAGGAGAAAGTTTATGGCAGATTGCACACACGATTGCTCCACCTGCGCCTCAAACTGCGGATCACGGAGCAAGACATCTTTCATAAAACCGCCGCACGTACGCTCGCATATCCGCCGCGTCATCGCCGTCACGAGCGGCAAAGGGGGCGTGGGGAAGTCCCTCGTCACGTCTCTTCTCGCCGTGCGTTCACAGGCGATGGGCTATAGAACGGCCATTCTCGACGCCGATATCACGGGCCCTTCCATCCCCAAGGCATTCGGGTGCCATGAGCTCGCCACAGGCACCGACGGCAACATCGAGCCCGTCCTCTCGAAAAGCGGCATCAGGATGATCTCGATGAACAACCTGTTAGAGCATGAAGAGGACCCCGTCGTCTGGCGCGGGTCGCTCATCGCGGGCGCCGCCCTGCAATTCTGGACGGACGTTATCTGGGGAGATATCGATATCATGTTCATCGACATGCCGCCGGGAACGGGGGATGTGCCGCTCTCCGTCTTCCAGAGCATCCCGCTTTCGGGCGCGGTCGTCGTGACCACTCCGCAACAGCTCGTGGAGATGATCGTCAAGAAGAATGTGAACATGGCGGGGCTTTTAAGTGTTCCCGTTTTGGGGCTTGCCGAGAACATGAGCTTTTTTACCTGCCCCGACTGCGGGAAGCGGCATGAGATCTTCGGCGAAAGCAAGGCGGAAAAGCTCGCCGAGGCCTATCATATCCCCGCCGTCGCCCGCATTCCCATCGATCCCGCGATGAGCTCTCTTGCGGACATGGGTAGGGTGGAAGAGGCCGATACCGACGCGCTCGCCGAAATTTTCGCCGAGGTCGTCCGCTCCCGTGAGATCGGCAACTACCTCAAATAAATGCACAAAAGAAAGGGCCCGCGGAATCATTCCGCGGGCCCTTTCACTTTAAGATGAAACTTACAATTCTTCTTCGATCACATTCGTCGCCGCCCAGCGCTTGATGGAATCGCGTGCGCTCTCGGCCTGCGTTTGGGTAGAATAGGTCGAACTGGTGGCAAGGAGCCTGCCGCCTGCAGTCAGGATCTGGACCTGATTATCGCCGTTCTTGTGTTCGACGATCTCAAGGTGGTCGGCCGCAATATTATCCTGGTAGGTCTTGATGCCGGCGCGGGCGCTCTGAAGCGACGCATAAGGGGTCGCGCTCTCGAGCATGACTTGGCCGTTGGGGGCATAGAGGCTGAACCAATACTTGCCCTTCACGCTCTCGATGACCCATTTCCCACCGGCCGAAGAGGGAGTATCCGCCTTCTTAGCGGGCGTGGGCTTCGCGGGCGCGGGTTTTGCAGGCGCAGTTTTTGCGGGTGCGGATTTTACGGGCGTGGGCTTTGTGGGCTCTTCCTTGGGCGTCGGTTTGAAGACGAGCGACTGCTTCTGGGCGGGAGCGGGCTTTTGCGCGGGTTTTTGTTCGGGTTTTTTCATGTGGGGTTCCTCCTTCCTTCGAATTCGATGGATTCGATGTGCCGCGCTATGTGCGGGCTTTTCCTTAGTTTGAGGCTGAGGCGCGCTCTGCCCGGCCGGCGCTTTTTCCTGTTCTCCGAAAAGCTGTTTCGAGAAATAGGCATAAGCGGGCGCCTTGAGCGCTTCGCTCGGCTCCCCGGCGTAGGGGATGGGAACGGGCCTGAAGCCCTCTTCTTTGGGCGCGGGCTGCTCTGCGGGAGCCTCCTGTTCCACGGGGGCGGATTCTTCCACAGGAGCCGGCTCTTCTACAGGGGCGGGCTCTTCCACGGGGGGAACTTCCCCGGCTTGGGGGATCTCCTCCTCGGGAAGAGGGGCCTCTCCTTCGGCTTGAGGAATATTCTCCTCGGCTTGAGGAATTTCTTCCTCGGGTTGAGGGATCTCTTCGGGCTGAGGGGCCTCTTCTATGGGCCGGGGGATCTCTTCCTCGGCCTGAGGGGCATTATCGCTCTGAAGTTCGCCCTGTTCGGGAGCGAGAACTTCATCGTCATGCTTCGCGGGGGCGGGAAGGGTGATGATCTCGGGTTCTTCATCCGACCCCTTTGCGGCAGCGGCTTTTTGCGCTTCTTCCTCGGCGCGGCGTTTTTTCCCTTTCACGGAAAGGACGATGATCGCCACGATCAGAGCAAGGATCACGGCAAGGATCCCGGCGAGTACGCCGACAAGGACGGGATTGTCCTTCATAAACGTGACAATGGCTTGCATGATTTTTCTCCTTTTCCCTATTTTAACACGAAAATAGGAGCCTGTCAATCCATTGACAAAAGTTTTTGATTGCGATATGATTGGAATATGAAGAAAATCGCAATTATCGGCGGCGGCGCAGCGGGCATGGCGTGCGCCGTGCATCTTTTGAGAGCGGGGGCGAAGGTCACCCTTCTGGAGCGCGGCGAACGTCTGGGCAGAAAGCTCTCGGCGACGGGAAACGGGCAGGGGAACGTGACAAACGTGCATTGCTCTCCCGCACACTATTTTACGGACGACAGGGAGAAACTTGCCCGCCTTCTCTCCCGCTGCTCATGGGAAGATTGCGTGCGCTTTTTGGAGGGCATGGGCGGTATCTTTTTGCCCGATGCGCGGGGAAGAGTGTATCCCGCGGGCAGGCAGGCTTCGGCGATCTGCGACCTCTTCCGCACCGAACTTGAAAAGCTGCATGCGGACATATGTCTCGGCGCACAAGTGCAAAATCTCACATACGACGGTGATTTTACGCTCGCGTGGGCGGGCGGGCATATGCGTTCGGACGCAGTCGTTTTGGCGGCAGGGGGAAAAGCAGCGCCCAATTTCGGGACGGACGGCAGCGCCTATGCGCTCGCTTCTTCCTTCGGACACACCGTGACGCCCTTATCTCCCGCCTTGGTACGGCTGAAAACAGATCCCGCGCTCGTCCGCGGGCTCAAAGGCATCCGCGTGGATGCGGGGCTCAAGGTCGTCCGCAAGGGTAATATATGCTTCGAATGCCGCGGAGATGTGCTCTTTACCGAAAACGGCGTCTCGGGCGATGCAGTCTTCCGTGCCTCGTCGTATGCAATAAAGGGCGATGTGCTCGAAATAGACTTTTTGCCGGACGTGGATGAAGCGCGGCTCGAAGCTGCGCTTGCAAGAAGCGGCGGCTCCCTTCTTTGCATCGTCCCCAACGGGCTTGCAAGAGTACTTTTGAAGCGGGCAGATGGCGGACATGGTACCCTCATTTCTCTTCTGAAACGCTTTTCTCTGCCCGTACTCGGCGACTGCGGTTTTACCAATGCACAGGTGACGAAGGGCGGAATTCCCCTTTCGGAGACGGACGAAAATTTGCAGAGTCTGAAGCGAGCGGGGCTCTTCTTCGCGGGGGAGATCCTGAATGTGGACGGCGAATGCGGCGGGTACAATTTGCAATGGGCGTTCACCTCGGCGCGCGTGGCGGCGGAGGGGATCCTCCTCCAATGCTGACCCTTTCAAACCTCACCCTGCATCTCGGAGAGAGCGAGGAAAAACTTCTCTCCGTCTGCGCAAAAAAGCTGCATGCGCCCGTAAAGTACTTCCGCATCCTCAAAAAATCGCTCGACGCCCGCGATAAGGGGGATATCAAGTGGGTTTACTCGGTGGAATGCTCCCAAAAAACGGAGACGCCGCAAAAGCCCGCTTATGAACGCATCAAGGGGGAGACGCCGCGTGTCTTCGTCGTGGGCGCGGGCCCAGCGGGGCTCTTTTGCGCGCTCAGGCTGATAAGGCATGGCATCCGCCCCATTCTCATCGAACGGGGCAGGCCCGTCGAGAAGCGTGAGGAGGATATTCTCACCTTCCATAGGACGGGCGTGCTCGATACGGAGAGCAACGTGCAGTTCGGCGAGGGCGGCGCGGGGGCCTTTTCGGATGGGAAGCTGAACACGCAGACAAATTCCCCCTTGAACCGCGAAGTGCTCGAGACCTTTGTGGAATTCGGCGCGCCCGAGGAAGTCTCCTACATCGGCAAGCCGCATGTGGGCAGCGACAATCTGAAGCGGGTCGTAGCGAATATCCGAGGGTACATCCTCGGACATGGTGGCCGTATTTTCTATGAGAGCAAGCTTTCGGACGTTGAAATAAAGGGCGGGAGGCTTACCGCTGTCTTTATAAACGGTGCACGCCACGAGGCGGACGAGCTCGTGCTTGCGATCGGCCACAGCGCGCGGGACACCTTTGAAATGCTGCTTGCAAGGGGCTTTCGCATGGAGCAGAAGGAGTTTGCGGCGGGCGTGCGCATCGAACATCTGCAGGAAGACATCGGCAGGGCGCAGTACGGCGAGGCGTTCTCCCGCCTTCCCCCCGCAGATTACAAGCTCGTCTCACATGTGGCCGAGCGGGCGGCCTTCTCCTTTTGCATGTGCCCGGGCGGCGTCGTCATCCCCTCGGCTTCGGAGGAAGGGGGCGTCGTCACCAACGGCATGAG
>CANQCA010000086.1 GCA_947589585.1 uncultured Clostridia bacterium | reverse complement strand
CCCGCCGCCCGAATAGCGTGCGCTGAAGATCCCCGGGGCTCCCCCGAGCGCATCCACGCACAGCCCGCTGTCGTCTGCGAGGGCGGGAAGCTGCAGGGCATGGGCGACTGTGCGCGCCTTCAGAAGGGCGTTTTCGAGAAAGGAATTTCCCGTCTCCTCGATCTCGCCCGAAAAACCCGCTTCGGATAAAGATATGATTTCAAACGCGGGCAAAATTTCGCGAATTTCTCTGAGTTTATGGGCGTTGCCCGTCGCCGCGACGATCTTCATACTTCCTCCAAGGGGACGAACGAATACTTTGTGAGGTCGAAAAGCCCCCTGTCCGTAAGCTTGATCTTGGGAATGGCGGGAAGCGACAGGAAGGCGAGGTTCATGAAGGGCTCGAGGCCTTCCGTCACGCCCATGCGGCGCGCCCGTTCACGGAGCGCTTCCGTGCGCGAGATCACTTCCTCCACGCCGCGACTGCTCATGAGCCCCGCGATATCGAGGGGGAAGACGTCTTCCCCGTCTCTATCAACGAGCGCCATGCCGCCGCCCGCACGCTCCAGAAGCGCCACGACCTCGGACATGGCCCCGTCGTCGTCGCCCAAAACGACGAGATTGTGGCTATCGTGCGCGACGGAGATGCCGATCGCGCCGCCGTGAAGGCCGTAACCTTTGACAAAGCCGAGGCCGATATTTCCCGTCGCATGGTGCCGCTCGACGACGGCGAGCTTGAGGAATTCCGTTCCCTTGAGCTTCGCCTCCCCCGCGGGCAGGGTGAAGAAGACTTCATCGGTAAAGAGACTGTGCGGCACAACTTGCATGGCGCGCATCCTTCCCCCGTGCGAGAGGATGCGGAAGCTCTCCGCCGTGACGGGCTTGATGAAGACCGTGCTGCGGACGGCTTGGGGAAGGTAGCGGGAAGTGCTTCCGAAGAGCGCTCTTCCTTCTCTCGAGACGACCTTTCCGCGCTTGACGGTTGCCCGCACCTTAAAGTTCTCGACGTCATCGACGAGTACCATGTCCGCGACATACCCCGGAGCAACGGCGCCGACGCCCTTCAAATGATAACATTCGGCGATGTTCAGCGTCGCCATCGGGATCGCGTATTTTGCGGGAACGCCTGCCGCAACAAGGCGGCGGAGCGCATCGTCGATATGTCCTGCGGCGGAGAGGTCCTTCGCATTCTTATCGTCCGAGCAGAGCACAAAACGGCGGAAGTTGAAATCGTCCACCGCCTTCGCGGCATCGGCGAGATTGTTCGTCGAAGAACCGCAGCGCACCTGCACATACATGCCCCGCGCGACCTTCTCGCAGCACTCCTCCGTGCTGAGCGATTCATGGTCTGTAATCACCCCCGCCGCACGGTAGGCAGAGAGCGCTTCACCCAAAACGCCGGGGGCATGTCCGTCAATGGGCACGCCGCAACGCTCTGCCGCCTGCAATTTTGCGAGGACTTCTTCGTCGGCGGATATGACCGCGGGGAAGTTCATCATCTCTCCAAGTCCGAAGAAGATGCCGCGGGCGAGCTGCCGCGCGGTCTCGGCGCCATCGATGCAGGCGCCGCTCGTTTCAAATGGCGTCGCGGGGACGCAGGAGGGAAGTTCCAAATAGAGATCGATGGGCGGGACGCCGTCCATTTTTATGCGGGAGAAGGCTTCCTTCATGTACTCCGCCCCTTCCACGCCGCACACGTTCACGATCTCATGCGGGTCGGCAATGATCGCAGTCGTGCCGTGCGGCGAAGCGAGGCCCGCCCATGCCTCGGGGGAGAGCATGGAGCTCTCGATATGGATATGCGAATCGATAAGACCGGGAAGGAGGACCTTCCCCTCCGCGTCTATCTCCTCGATGCCCTCATAGCCATTGCCGACGGCGGCGATCATCCCGCCCTTAACGGCAATGTCGCCCCGCTCGATCTGCCCCGTGAAGACGTTGAAGATACGGGCGTTCTTTATCACAAGATCGCCCTTTTCCCGCTTCATTGCAACGTCGATCAGATTTTTCATGATGTTACTCCTTTGCGCGGATGATCTCGCGCGGTTTGACCCTGCGAAGGAACAAGAGCGGTACAATGATGCTCACGACCGAGAAGAGAAGCAAGATCCCGATGTCAAGCGCCGCGATCATGGGCATAAAGCGGATGAACTGCACTTCCCGCATGAAGGCGTTCTTGGAAAAGATGGCAAAGCCCTCCCCCAGGATAAAGTTACACGCCCCCGCGCCGAAATAAAGTCCCAAAAGAGAACAGACCGCCGCGATCACTCCGACGAGCAACTGCTGCAGGGCGAACACGGCGACGAGCTGCCGCGTCCGTGCCCCCTGCGCCCGCAAGACGCCGATCTCGTAGATGCACTTTTTGATGCTCCCGACGGAGAAACTTATGAGCGTGACGACGGTGAGCGCGAGCATCATATAGATGATGAGCTCAAACAGCTTGATGAAGACGTCGGCGGCGCGGGCAACGGTATAGAGTGCGTTCGCCTTGGGCGAGAGTAGCTTGAACCCCATCTCTTCCCCGGACGAAAATGCCTGCATGACGTCGCCGCCGTCGATGGCAACGGCATAGCCGAAGACGGAATACTGCAAAAACAGCTTGAAATCCTCGGGGGAGACGGAGAGCGTATTGTTGGCGGAAGCCCCGACCTTCCCGACGATCGTGAACGTCTTTTCGAAGTTGACTTTGTCGGAATTGTAATCGCTCACGGTGAGGGTGATCTTCGTCCCCTTGACCTTTTCCCAATCTACGGTGGAGGCCGTCATCCCCATGAGCGCACGGTAGACGTCCTCGCGGATCAGGATCTCCCCTTCATGGAGGACCGTCCCATTTTTGGGATCCTTGTTTCTGACGGGAAAGACATGGTGCACCGAAGCGGTGTACTCCCTGTCGCCCGATGTGTACTTACATTTCCCGTAGTAGGCGAACCCGAGATCGGTATCCTGCACGAATTCTTCGCCGAAGTTCGGGTTGAAGGTATAGCCGAGGTTGAGGCTGCCGTCGAGCTCTTCGTAGAACTCGACGAGCGTTTTATCCTTCGTATCCACCGTCCCGCCGCCCATGAACTTTTCGAGAAGATCGCCGTAGCGTTCGGCGTATCCCGTTTGGATGACGGCGGCAACGCGATAGCGGCTGAAGAGCACTTTCCCCGTCGTGATATTCATATATTTATCCGCACCGCCCGCGATCTCCTCTTCGGAAATGCGCATTTTCGGGTTGTTGTAGAGGATACTGTCGGCAAAATAGTCTGTTACGATGACGCCCAGCCCCTCCTCGCTGATCTCCCCCGAAAGAACGGTGAGCTCTCCGTCCTTCCCATAGAGGCGGGCAAGGTATTCCTTCGTCGTCTGCATGACGCCCAGCCCCGATTTCGCATAGAAATATCTGTAGTTATCCCGATCGTCTGGGCGAAGATAGAGTTGCATCGTGCCCGAGTTGCCCGCCGAAGAAGCGGTCTGCATCGAGACGCCGTAGATGGGATAGACGTTCGCGCCGCTCTTTTCGAATTTCCCGACGTCTTCCTGCGTGAGACGGACGAAGCGGGCATTCGAGAGGATGGACGCATCCTCCCCGTCCGTCTTCTGCAACGTGATGACGGACGAGCTCTTCTCCATATTCTCACGGATCTCACGGCTTGCATCGAACTGCGTGAAGAATTGGCTCACGCCGAGGACGACGACCATAAAGAAGATGGAGATGACCGTGAACACAGCGCTCAGCAGACGTTTCTTGAAGAAGAGGCGGAAGATCGTGCCAAATCCCTTGCGGCTGAGTTTTTTTCTTTTCAGCGGAGTATGCTTTTTATCCGCCATTGGCTGTTCCGTCGGCTGGAAGCGGGTGTCCGTCTGTACGAGTTTCCCCCCGAAGTTGAGCGCGCGGGAGACCTCGCCGAGCTCCTTTTGCGTGAAATCATGCCCGCGCTGAAAGAGGACCTTCCCCGGCAAATAATAGATCTCCCTCGCATACGGATCGCGGGATAGGTCGGAGACGATCTGCCCGTCCGCAAGCTCGAGGATACGGTCGGCGAACTCATCCGCGTCCGCACGGTTGTGTGAGACGATGAGAACGAGCCGCGTCCTGGAAAGCTCTTTGAGAAGATGCAGGACGGTGCGGCTGGATTCGACGTCGAGATTGCCCGTCGGTTCGTCGGCAAGGACATACTTCGCATCCTTTGCGAGAACGCGGGCGATCGCAACGCGCTGACGCTCCCCGCCCGAAAGCTCGGTGGAAGCGTTGTCGATCTTCTTCCCGAGGCCGACGAGCGTGAGCGCATTCTTCACCCGCTCATCGTCTTCCTCCCCCTGAAGCTCAAGGGCGACGGCGACGTTCTCGCGCACGGAGAGCCCGTCCAAAAGGCAGAAATCCTGATAGATGAACCCGATCGTCGTGTTGCGGTATTTATCGAAATCCGCAGTCCTGAACTTGGAGATGGGGTTGCCGTCGACGATGATATCCCCCTTCGTGAGGCGGTCTCCCCCGCCGATGAGATTGAGAAGCGTGGACTTGCCGCAGCCGCTTCTTCCCACGACGAACACCATGCCTTTTTCGGGTAGATTAAAGGTGACGCCGCGGAGCGCCACCGTCTTTTTGTGATGCTTTCCTCTGTAAATTTTCGTCACATTTTTTAGCTGGATCATAACTTCTTAATTTTATCATAACCGTGCCGCGCTTTCAAGTAGCGTTTCAAATTTTTTGTAAAAAATTTCCCGCCTCCGCACCGCGGAAACGGGAAACATATTAGCAAGCCGACCTGACAGAATTTCCGCCCTCTCTCATACGGAGAGCGCTGCATCAAAGATAGAGATAAGTCGTATCGGGGTAGGAGATCTCTACATAAAAATTCTTATAAAATAGTTCGCAATATCCCATCCCTACGGTCGTCTTTTTTCTTGCATAGCATACTTGATTTATAAATTTCAATTTAGCAGAGCAAAACACCAAAAGAAATGGAAGTGAAAAATTTACTCAGA
>CANQCA010000085.1 GCA_947589585.1 uncultured Clostridia bacterium | reverse complement strand
CCCGTCCTTCAACCCGAAAAACTCAGGAGCGACTTTTCCGCCCTCGCAGAGCTGAAAGCAGACCTTATGATCACCTGTGCCTATGGGCAGATCCTCACGCAGGAAGTCTTGGATCTCTTTCCCTTGGGCGTGTGGAATATCCACGCTTCTCTCCTTCCCGCCTACCGCGGCGCAGCGCCCATCGCACGCGCCATCATCGACGGCTGCCGCGAGACGGGCGTCACCATCATGAAGACCGAACTCGGGCTGGATACGGGGGATATTCTTCTCTCGGAGCGCTGTCCCATCTATGATAGCGACGACTGCGGCACGCTCTCCGATCGTCTCTCCCGCCTCGGCGCGGAGCTCATCGTCGAGGCACTTTCCCTCATCGAAAGGGGGAACTATCCGCTCCAAAAGCAGGGCGAAGGGTTTGTCTGTAAGAAGGTCCAACGCACGGAAGTGGATTTTTCGAAGAGTGCCCGCGAGGTCTCCTGCCTCATCCGCGGCCTTTCGCCCGCCCCCTTCGCCTACGCGAACGTGGGGGAACTCACCTTGAATTTCTGGTTCGCCGAGGAGACGGAATGCGACGAAACTGCCCCTGCGGGGACGGTCATCGATGCTTCCCCCAAAGGGGGCCTTGTCGTCGCATGCGGCGAGGGCGCAGTGCGCATCTCTGAGCTTCAACCCGCAGGCGGGCGGCGGATGACAGCCCGCGACTTCCTGAACGGCAGAAAACTTACAAAGGGGATGAAATTTGATATTCCTCGAACCGTATGAGGTGCTCACAAAGGTCTATAAGGGCGGGGCGCACTTAAAAATCGCGCTCTCCTCGCTCCCTGCGGGGGAGAAGGGGCGCACGGTGAAGCTATGCTACGCCGCCTTGGAGCACGACGGCTATTTGAATTTGTGCCTTGCAAGCATTGCAAAAAAGAAGCCGCAGGAGAGCATTTGCCTCATCCTCAAAATCGCGCTTGCCGCCATGCTGTTCGCGGACATGGTACCCCCCGTTGTCGTCAATGAGGCTGTCGCGCTCACCAAGCATATCGGCAAAGGCGGGGCGGCGGGCTTTGTGAACGCTGCACTCCGCGCCTTCAAAAAAGAGAATGTTATCCTTCCGGAAGGGGAAGAAGGGCTCGCGATCGAGAGCAACTTTCCGCGCTTTGCGATCGACGCCCTTCGAAAAGAGTACGGCGACCGCGTGAAAGAAATCGTGTTTGCAAGGAGCCATGGCGTGAGCGTGCGCTTCGTGCGCGGCATGGAAAGCTATCTCGGACGCGAACACCTCGATACGCCCTTCGAAAACGTGAAGATCTTCAAGAATTTTGTGCGGGACGAGGGGTTCGACCGCGGCGACTATACCTTCCAATCGGTGGGCTCCGTCGCCGTCTGCGAGGCGATAGAGCCCTGCGGGAGCCTTCTCGACGCCTGTGCCGCCCCGGGTGGCAAGAGCGTGCTTCTCTCCGATAAATGCGTCCGCGTCACGGCGTGCGAGCTGCATCCCCACCGCGTTGCCCTGATTGAGAGCTATATCCGCCGCATGGGCGCAAACAATATCGACGTTCTGGAGAAGGACGCCACGGCGTTCGACCCCGCGTGGGAGGGCAAATTCGACGCAGTTCTTTGCGACGTCCCCTGCTCGGGCCTCGGCACCGCCTCGGAGAACCCCGACCTTCCTTTGAGGAAAAACGAGGGTACCATGTCCGAGCTCGAGGCTCTGCAAAGGTCCATTCTTACAAATTGCTCGCGCTATGTAAAGGCGGGCGGGAGCCTCTACTATGCGACCTGCTCCATCCTTAAAGAGGAAAACGACGGCATCGTTCAAGCCTTTCTTGGGGCGCACCCCGCCTTTTCCGCCGAGGGAATTTCCTCTCCGCTCACCCACGAAAAGACGCCCTTCGGACTGCAATTTCTGCCCGATCGGGCATTCGGCGCGGGCTTCTACATCGCAAAACTGAGGAGAAACGCATGAAAGCCATCCTGCAAGATTTGAGCTTCGAAGAGCTTTCCTCGCTCGTACAGTCTGCGGGCGGGAAGCCTTTCCGCGCCAAACAGATCTTCGAAGGGCTGATGCAGGGGAAGGCCATCTCCGAGCTTCCCATCCCCCCCGATCTTCGCGCCTTTCTTCTCGAAACTTACGAAGATGAGCCCGTCAAGATCAAAGAGACGTTCGTCTCCAAGGACGGGACGAAGAAGTATCTCTTCGAGCTCGCCGACGGGAACCTCATCGAGGGCGTCCTCATGCACTACGACTACGGCAACACGCAGTGCGTCTCCACGCAGGTGGGCTGCCGTATGGGGTGCAAATTCTGCGCCTCAACGCTAAATGGGCGCATCCGCGACCTCACGGCGGGGGAAATTTTGGGCGAGATCGCGGCTGTCAACCGCGCAGAGGGGGGAACGCTCAAGGAGCGGGCGGTCACCAATGTCGTGCTCATGGGCAGCGGCGAACCCTTCGATAACTACGAAAACGTGGTCAAATTTTTGAGAAATCTCACCGCCGAGGGCGGGCTTCATGTGAGCGCGCGCAACATCTCCCTCTCCACCTGCGGGCTCGTCCCCGCAATGCGCCGCTTCGCCGAAGAGGGGATCCCCCTCAATCTCACCGTCTCGCTGCATGCCGTTTCCGATGAGGAGCGCCGCCGCACGATGCCCGTTGCGAACAAATATAAAATTGCCGAAATCCTCGACGCGTGCGCCTATTATTTCGAAAAAACGGGCCGCCGTTATATCTTCGAGTACAGCCTCATCGAGGGGGAGAACGCGGACATGGTACATGCGGAAGCGCTCGCAACGCTCTTAAAAGGGCGGCCCTGCCACGTCAACCTCATCCGCCTAAACCCCGTAAAGGAACGCAACTTGAAGGGGACGGACGAGCGCACCGCGCAGGCTTTTTTGAAGGCTCTTTTATCTCGCGGCATTTCCGCAACCCTTCGCCGCAGTATGGGCTCCGACATCGGCGGCGCCTGCGGCCAACTGAGAGCAAGATATCTGAAAGGAGAATAAAGGTTCCTCATCGCCGCGGGGACGCGGATGGGTCAACATGTCATCCCGAGCCCTGCAGGGGCGAGAGGATCCCCTTATACGCAGTCCGATGAATTCCCGCGTCATCCTGCATGTGCATTGGGTAAACGCGTCATCCTGAGCCGACCGATTCGGATGAAACGGCGGGCTCATCCTCGAAGGATCCCGAACTACGAAGTCCGATACTTACCCTCATTCCGAGGCTCGCAGAGCCGAGCGAATCCTTACAAACGCGCACAAGGAGGTCAAAATGGAAATCAAAATTGCGCCGTCGATTTTGGCGGCAGACTTTTCAAGGCTTAAAGAGGAGGTCGTCCTTCTCGAAAAGTGCGGCGCCGACCTTATCCACTGCGACGTCATGGACGGAAATTTCGTGCCGCCCATCACCTTCGGCGCTCAGACGGTGATGGCCATCCGCCCGCATACCCGCCTTCCTCTCGACTGCCACCTCATGACGCTCCACCCCGGGACGCATATCGACGATTTCGTAAGAGCAGGGGCGAATATCATCTCCGTTCACGTCGAGGCATGCGGCATTTACACCCCCGCCATCCTTCAGGAAATTCAAAGCCGCGGCGTGAGGGCTTGCGCCGTCATTAACCCCGAGACGCGGGCGGAAGACCTCTTCCCTACAATGCCTATCGCGGACATGGTACTCGTGATGAGCGTCCACCCCGGTTGGGGCGGGCAGAAATTCATCCCCGAGAGTATCGAGAAGATCCGCTCCCTTCGCACCCATGCGCAGAAGATCGGCCGCCCCGATCTCGACATCGAGGTGGACGGCGGCATCAACGAGGAGAACGTGAAAGAAGTGATCGCCGCGGGGGCGAACGTCATCGTTGCGGGCAGTGCGATCTTCTCCTCCCCCGATAAAAAAGCCATCATTTCGAGGCTGCGCGGATGAAGGGTCCGCGGAAACAATGCATCATTCTTCTGAACGGCGAGCCGCATAAAGGGGAGATCCCCGCCGATGGAGCCTACGTCATCTGTTGCGACGGGGCTTACGCATGGGCGAAGAATAAGGTGCGCATCGACGAGAACTTAGGCGATTTCGACTCCCTTTCCGAGGAGCCCATCCCCGCGCCGAAGTGCAAATTTCCTTCCGAAAAGGACGAGACGGACGGCGAGCTTGCGTTAGAGCGTGCCTTGGACATGGGTGCCGCCGATCTCGTCTTCTATGGCGGAGGCGGGGGAAGAGAAGACCACTTTCTCGGCAATCTGCACCTTCTCTATAAGGCAATGGAGGCCGGCGCAGCTTCTGCCGCCTTGCGCACAAACGGTGCACAAATTTCTCTCTGCGGCGAGGGCGAACAAGCCTTTCCCTGCAAGAAGGGTGCGACGGTCTCGCTGTTGCCTTTCGGCGGCGACGCGCATATTATGGAGATGAAGGGGCTCAAGTATGCCCCGAGCGATTTGAGGCTCTGCTATGGTTCCACGCGCGGCATCTCCAATCTCACCACGGGCGAGGCGTTTTCGTTCCGGGTTGAGAGAGGATATGTGCTCGCCATCATCAACGAGGAGGTCGTATGATCATCTGTTTGAAGCTCCCCAGGGTGCTCGGCTGTCTTGTGCGGCTGTTTTACAAGGGATGAAATATATCGATCTGCACTGCGACGCTCTCACCAAATGTGAGGGCGTCTTTCAAGTCACAAAAAAATTTTTGGAAGAAGGCGGCTGTCTTTTGCAATGTTTTGCTGCGTTCATCAAGGGGAAAGACCGCCGCTTCGAACGCGCCCTTTCCCTCTGCGACGCCTTCGATGCGATGTGCGAAAAAGAGAAATATCTGCCCGTGCGCAGCGCTTCGGATCTGCAAGGAAAGGGCATTCACGCCATGCTGACGGTAGAAGAGGGCGGGGCTGTGGAGGGGAGCCTCGAAAAGCTCGAACGGCTGCATTTTCGCGGCGTGCGCATGATGACGCTTACCTGGAACTATCCCAACGAACTCGGCCTTCCGCACACCCTTCCTTCAGACATGGGTGGGCTCTCTTCCTTCGGAAAGGCGTGCGTGGAGCGCATGTGCGAGCTTAAAATGCTGCCCGACGTCTCGCACGGAAACGACAGCCTTCTTTTTGATACTGCCGCTATTTGCAGGGCGAAGGGCTTCCCCCTCGTCGCGAGCCATTCCAATGCCCGCGCCGTGCATTTTCA
>CANQCA010000084.1 GCA_947589585.1 uncultured Clostridia bacterium | reverse complement strand
GGCCCGAGAACTTGCAAATCTTCTCCTCGTAGACGGCGTCTGCCTTCTTATATCCGTCGCGGATGGCAGCGAGAACGAGGTCCTCGAGCATTTCCACGTCCTCGGGGTCGACGACGCTCTCGTCGATCTCGATCCCGTCGATGATCTTCTTCGCATTCATATAGACGACGACCGCCTCGCCGCCCGCAGTGCCGACGATCTCCCACTCATCGAGGAGCTTTTCGGCCGCCTGCATCTCTTCCTGCATCTTCTGTGCCTGCTTCATGAGATTTTGCATATTGCCGCCTCCCATGTTGCCGCCTCTGCCGTATGACATATTGCCTCCTATCTGCGCACTCTCGCGCAGCTTCCTTTACTTAAATTCGATGGGGTAATCCCCGAAATTGCTTTTAAGCTCTTCGATCGCACTCTTTTGGGTGGGCTTTGCGCCCTTTTTGCGCACGTCGAAATCCGTGATACCTATCCCCGCGAAGATCTCCTCCATCGCCCTCCTGTGGTCCTCGCGGCGGAGCGCCGTATAGATCGTATCCGACTCGGTGGTGAGCACGAGCGTTTCCCCCTCGTAGCTCGCGAGAAGATCGGAGCACATCGTGAAGAGGACGCCGCTTTTCGGCGTCTTTCTGAGCGCGCGCATGAACTTGCCGAACGCGACCTCCGCGCTCATCTCACCGGCGGGTACGGGCACAACGGGCTGTGCGGGCGACGGCGCGGGAACAGGTGCGGGCGGGGGCGCAGGAGCGGGTGCGAAAAGAGGTTTCTCCGCGGGCGCTTCCTTTGCGGGCACTATGGGCTCCGGGGGCTTTTTCTGCGGCGCAGGGCCGTCCGAGAAGTACGCTTCTTCGAAGATGGGCTCCTCGTCGGGGAAGGAGAAATCGTCCTCTTCGGGCAGGAGCTCTTTTACGGGAGATGGCGTTTCTGCATGCCTTATCTCGGACATGGGTGCCGCGGAGACCGTCAAAGTACCATTTTTGAGTTCTTCCTCGAGATGGTTGATGCGGACAATGAGCGCCTCGCTGTCTGCATCGCTTTCGGGATGGGAAGCGCGCAGGATGGCCGTCTCCAAAGAGATGCGCGGCGAGGAGACGAAGCGCAGCTCGTTCTCCGTCCTGATCAGAATTTCCGTCGCGCGAAGGACCGCCCTTCCGTCCGCCCGATCTGCCACGGACTTGATCTCTGAAAAGAGCTGTTTGGGAAGGGAGAGAAGTTTTTCGGCATCGGAACAGGTCTTCGCGATCGTGATGCGGCTCAAAAGCTGCAGGATATCCTTGAGAAGGACGCCGACGGATTTGCCCTCGGACAGAATACTTTCCACGGAGGAGATCGCCGTATCGAGATCGAAGGTGAGCATGGCGGAAACGAGCTTTGCCGTCTCGTGGAAGTCCGCCGCCCCGAGCACGGCGCATACGGCTTCGTAAGTGAGCTTATCGGCATATACGATGCAGGCCTCGGCGATGGAGAGCATATCCCTATCGCTTCCCGCCCCCGCCCTTGCAATGGCGGCGACGGCTTCCTCCTCGTAGGGCTTGCCGATCTCGTCCAAAATAGATTTTAAGTGCTTTTCGAGGTCTTCCTCGGGAATGAGCTTGAAATCCAAACGCATACAGCGGGAGAGAATGGTCGCGGGGATCTTCTGCGGTTCGGTGGTGGCAAGGATGAAGATGGCGTGTGCGGGCGGTTCTTCGAGCGTCTTCAAAAGGGCATTGAAGGCGGCGTCCGTGAGCATGTGGACCTCGTCGATGATATACACCTTATATCTGCCCGTGACGGGAGGATATTGCACCTTTTCGCGCAGATCCCGCATCTCGGCAACGCCGTTGTTGGAGGCGGCGTCGATCTCTGAGATATCCAAAGATCCCTCCCCGAGGGCGCGGCAGGTCGCGCACTGCCCGCACGGGGAACCGTCCTTCGGGTGTTCGCAGTTGACGGCACGCGCAAAGATGCGGGCAATGGAAGTCTTGCCCGTTCCGCGGGGGCCCGTGAAGAGATAGGCGTGCCCGATTTGATTTCCTTCGATCTGGTTCTTGAGGATGCGGACGACATGTTCCTGCCGCACCATCTTATCGAAGGAATCGGGACGAAATCTTCTGTAAAGGGAAAGATGTGCCATATTATTCATCCTTGTATGCTAAAAGCACTTTGCGTTTGGAACGGGCGAGGGCGTTATCGATGCTCTTGACGCTCTTTCCCGTCGCCTCGGAGATCTGCGCATAGCTCATGCCTTCGAGATACATCGAGATGACGCGGAACTCGAAATCCGAGAGCGTCTTTACAAGGCGAAGGCGGAATTCCGCCTCCGATTCCCCGCTCAAGAGCAGTTCTTCGGGCGTTGCGCCCTCGGGAATATTATCGGGATCGACTTCGCTCCGCTCCCCTTCCCCCTTGAGGCGGAAGGCGGTGCGCAGGTAGCTGTAGATCCTTCTGACGACGCAGACATATACAAAATTTTTGAAGCTCTTTCCCGCGGCGGCGCTGAAGCCCCCGATCGCAAGATAGAGCCCGATCATGCCCTCTTGCACGAGATCGTCCGCCTCGGCAAAGATGTTGAAGGAAAATTTACGCGCGATGCGGCGCACGGTATTTTTGTAGCGGTCCATGAGCGCTTCGGCCGCGGCGGCGTCCCCCTTTTGGGCACGTGCGGCGAGCACCTCGTCCGCTTCATTTCCGAAGTCTTGCACGAACCACCTCATAGACTGCTATGCCGAGCGCAACGGATGCGTTGAGGGAATTGACCTTCCCATAGAGCGGAATGGATAAAACGCCATCGCATTTTTCCCTTGTGAGACGGTGGACGCCGCAATCCTCCCCGCCGACGACGAGCGCGATTTTACCCGAAAGATCGGCATCGTAAATGGAAGACCCGCCCGCTTCGAGCGCATACACCCAATAGCCTCGCTCCTTCAGCCTTTCGACCGCCGCATTGACGGAAGAGACCTTGGCGACGGGGATATGCTCCGCCGCCCCCGCAGAGATGCGGACGACCGCCTCGGTGACGCTTGCACCCTTCGCCTTGGGGATGACGACCCCCTCCGCGCCCGCACATTCCGCAACGCGCAGAATGGAGCCGAGATTGTGCACGTCCTCGATGCCGTCGCAGAGCACGATGAGGCTCTCCTCTCCCCCGCCCAATTCCTCGAAATCGGCATAGGAAAAGTCCGTGGTGAAGGCGATGACGCCCTGATGCCGCCCCTCCGCGCTCTCCTTATCGAGAACGGTACGGGAGACGAACTGCACGCGGATATCCTTCTTCCTCGCCTCGGCAAAAATGCGTCCAAGCGTGCCCTGCGCTCCCTTTTCGAGCATGATCTTTTCGATGGTCTTATCCGTCTTGAGAAGTTCTGAAACGGCGTTCCTTCCCTCGGTTTTCATAGCTTATTCCCCGTCCTCCGAAAAAAACAGCGCCTCGATGCGCTCCTCCTGCCCCGTGAGATAGAGGTAGCCGACGACGGCTTCGAACCCCGTGGAGCGGACATACTCCGCCACGCTCGCATTCTTGCTCTTTGTGGGTTTTTTGGCGTTCCTGCCGCGGCGGTAGATCTCTGCCTCTTCCTCGGTAAGAAGGGGCAAAACGTCTTCCAGCTTTGTGCTCTGGCCGTGGGCGGAGACCTTCTCCGCGGCGATATGGTTGAGCGCACCCGTCTTGCCCAGATCCGAGACGGCGAGGATGCGGCGCACATAGAGCGTGTAGACGGCGTCGCCCACAAAGGCGAGGACGACGGGATTCATTTGTTTGGCCCGTTCTTTGTCGAGGGGCGCAGTAATTTTCGACATCTATTTGATTATACCAAGTTTGCATATAAAAATCAAGCGCTTATAAAAAATATCCCCTCGCCTTCCCGGGGAAATGTGAAAAAGGTGTGCAAAAAAAGTTGCTTTTCGTAAAAAAGAGATTATAATAGGGAAAGGATTTTGATCAGGTTTTGCGGCAAAGTGTGAAAATATGGAAGCATTCGAAATTTTACTCCCCTTAGCGCTCATCCTCCTTCTTTCCAAACTCATGGGGCTCGGGGCACATAAGATCGGCATGCCCGCCGTCATCGGGATGCTCGTCGCGGGCGTTCTCATCGGGCTTTTAAGCTACATCCCGTGGCAGCCTTTAAGGGAAGCCTTCTTCGGCGAAGAGGTGAAAAAGGGCATCGCCATCATCGGAAAGATCGGCGTCGTCCTCATCATGTTCTCGACGGGACTGGGGACCGACCTCAAAAAGCTCAAACAGACGGGCGGCGCCGCCGTCGTCATCACCCTTCTCGGCGTCATCGTCCCCATGGGGCTGGGAACGCTCACCTCCTTCCTCTTTATGCCCGATGAAGGCCTCCTTTCGTGGCTCTTCTACGGCGCAATTTTGACGGCGACCTCCGTCTCCGTCACCGTCGCAGTCCTGAAAGAGCTCGGCAAGCTCGATACAAAATTGGGCACGTCCGTCGTTGCGGCGGCCGTCATCGACGACGTCATCGGCATCATCGTCCTCTCCGTGCTCACGGGCTTTTCTTCGGGGGGAGAAAATGCGGGCTGGGACTGGTTCAACCCCAATGCCGCCCTCGTCACCATCAAGATCGTCGTCTTCTTCGTCGCCGCGATCGCACTCGGCGTGGCGCTTCGCAAGATCTTCGATATCATGGAGAGAAAGGCCCCGCACAACCGACGGGTGCCCATCATCTCGCTCGCGGCATGCTTTTTATACGCTTACTGTGCGGAAAAGCTCTTCGGCGTCGCCGATATCACGGGGGCGTACATCGCGGGGCTGCTTCTCGGCGGGACGCTTTCCGAGACGCCCTACGTCGAGAACAAGGTGGATACGATGGGCTATCTCTTCTTCTCCCCCGTCTTCTTCGCATCCATCGGCATGAACCTCGATTTCTCGGGCATTACGCCCGCCTTCCTCGCGTTCGGAGCGGTGTATGTGCTCGCCGCACTCGCGGGCAAGTTCATCGGGTGCGGGCTCGGGGCGAAGATCTGCAAGTTCTCGTGGATGGACAGCGTGCGTGCGGGGCTCGGCATGATGGTCCGTGCCGAAGTGATTTTGATCTGTGCGGAACGGGGCGTTGCGGCGGGGCTCGTCTCGGGGGCGATCTATCCCTTCGTCTTCCTCATCATCCTCATCTCCTCGGTGCTCACCCCCATCTTTTTGAAGCTCTCCTACAAAAAGGAACTCGT
>CANQCA010000083.1 GCA_947589585.1 uncultured Clostridia bacterium | reverse complement strand
AAGATCGGGATCCCGGACGCCGAACGTACCCTTGCACATGAGATGATAGAGGCCTTCATGGTGCTCGCCAACGAGAGTGTCGCCGAGATCATGACGGATATGCAGGCGTCCTTCATCTACCGCGTGCATGAAAAGCCCTCCGAAGAGAAGGCCGCGGACTTTGCCGAATTTTTGAAGGGCCTCGGCATCGACGTCAATTTCCGTCCGGAAGACGTCAAGCCCGCCGATTATGGGCGAATTCTTTCTTCGCTCGAAGGCTCTCCCTTTCTTCCGCTCGTCAACGGCGTGATGCTCCGTTCCATGATGAAGGCCTTCTATTCCCCCGAGAATATCGGGCATTTCGGGCTCGCATCGAGGATGTATTGCCACTTCACATCCCCCATCCGCCGCTACCCCGACCTTTGCATCCACCGCATCATCAAGGGAATGCTTCTTGCGCCCGAGAAGACGCGGGCAGGATTTGAAGGTTTTGTAAAAGACGCCGCCGCGCGCTCCTCTCTCTGCGAACGCAACGCGCAGGAAGCAGAGCGCGACGTGGACGCCCTCTATATCGCTTTTTATATGCAGGATAAGATCGGGGAAGCGTTCGATGCCGTCATCTCGGGGGTGACAGACTTCCGGCTCTTTGCGCGCCTTGCGAATACCGTCGAAGGCTATATCCCCGTGGAGACGCTTCCCGATGACGATTACGAATTTCTGCAGACCGCCTTCGTCCTTCACGGAAGAAAACATGTCTACCGTCTCGGGCAGAAGGTGCGCGTCCGCGTCGTAGGCGTGGATTTCGGCACGCGACGGGTGCAATTCTCACTTCTCTGATAGAAAAGGTAAAAAGTATGAAACAGATTGCAGTCAACAGGTCCGCTTCCTTTGAATACTTCATCCAGGAGAAATACGAGGCGGGCATCGTGCTCGAAGGCGCGGAAGTCAAATCTCTGCGTGCGGGGAAGGCCTCCCTCGGCGAGAGCTTCTGCGAGATCCGCGGCGGCGAAATCATTCTGAAAAATATGCACATCGCCATCTACGATAAGAGCGGCGCCTTTTCCACGCGCGATTCGAGAAGGGACAGGAAGCTGCTTTTGCATAAAAACGAGATCTATAAGATCGCGGGGAGGGTAAACGAGAAGGGCTTCACCCTCGTCCCCCTCAGGATCTACTTCAAAGATGCCCTCGTGAAGGTGGAGATCGCCCTCTGCAAGGGCAAACATACCTACGATAAAAAGCAGACCTTGAAGGAGCGCGACCAAAAGCGCGCCATGGACCGCGCCGCAACGGAGTACTAAGATGAGCACTTCCTTTGTAAAACCGGATTTTGACCGCAATATCGTCGGGATCACGGCGGCGATGGCGGAAGAGATGGGCTGTCCGACGGGAAAGTCCTCCATCCCCTCCCTTGCAAAAGAACTGCAAAAGGGATATAAAAATGTCGTCTTTCTCATCTTGGACGGGCTCGGCACCCATCCGATGGAAGTGAACTTGCCGAAGGAGAGCTTTCTTTCCGGCAATGTAAAAGAGGTCCTCACCACCGTATTCCCCTCCACGACTGCCTGCGCGACGACGAGCTTTCTCACGGGGCAATATCCCATGGAGCACGGCTGGCTGGGTTGGAGCCTGTACTTTGAGGAGATAAAAAAGAGCGTCGACCTCTTCCCGGAGACGGAGTCCTCCACCCGTATCCCCATCGAAAAGGGATTTGTGAAAAAAAACTTGCCCGCCGTCCCCTTCTATAAGGGGTGCAAAGAAAGGAGGGTGAGCTTGGTCGTTCCGAAATATTGGGACGGCGACGACGAAAACCGCTACGAATGGGAAGATTTCGAAGGGCTTCTTGCCCATATCGAGAATATCTGCAAACAGGATGGTAAGCAATTCATCTATGCCTATTTCGACCAGCCCGACGGCGTCATGCACCGCTTTGGGGTGACCTCGCCCGAGGCGAAGGCGTGCATTCAGACGATAGATCGTGGGCTCGAAAAGCTCTTTTCGCGCCTCGAAGATACCCTCCTTATCATCTCCGCCGACCACGGCCAGGTGGACGTCGAAGAAAATATCGAGCTCTTTTGCGACGCAGAGCTTTTCTCCATGCTGAGTGCGCCGCCCTATCTCGATTCCCGCGCCACCGCGTTTCGGGTAAAGAAGGGTTGCAAAAATAAATTCCGTAAATATTTTGCGGATAATTACGGCAAAGATTTTGAACTTGTTCCCCCGGAAAAACTTATCCGCGAAAACTTCTTCGGCGGAAATTTTGCAGGCAAGCACGCCGCCCTTCTCGGCGACTATATTGCCATCGCCAAAACAGACAAGGTGATGCTCCACCACGCCCTCTCCCACCACTTTTTGGGCCACCACGCCTCGCTCACCGCAGGCGAAATGCTCGTCCCGCTTATATTTATTGGGAAGAAATAAGCGCAAAGGCTGCCCCCTTTGAAGGGGGCGGCTCCGCCGTTAGGCGGTGGTGGGGGTTGAACCAAAAATACCCCCACCGTGTTATTCTTCATATCGGCTTGTTGATTTGCCGAAGTTTTTCAAATAAAATCTCTTCCTCGGTCGGTTCATCCTGCACGGCTTCGATGTGTTTACGGAGAGCTAACATATCTTTATCCGTATCGCTGATCACGTCTGCGCATCGTTTCAGCTCGGCGATGATCTTCTCTTGGTCGGGGATAGCTTTTTTATATTTCATCTGGTGTTCGAGGCTCGCCCAAAAGTCCATCGCGATCGTCCTTATCTGGACCTCGACCTTCATATCCCGTTTACTATCGGAGAAGAACACGGGAACACTGACAATGAGATGCAAGCTGCGGTAGCCGTTCGGTTTCGGATTTTCGATATAGTCCTTTTTTTCTAAAAGAGTAATATCATCCTGCATTAAAAAAGAGTCCACCAACTTATAAATATCGTCTATGTAACTGCAAACCACGCGGATCCCCGCAATATCGCTAAGATTTTGCTCTATACTTTCGATCGATAGGGGGAGATTTTTCCGCGAAAGTTTGTTGAAGATGCTATCCCTGCTTTTGAGCCGCGTATTGATATAGCTTATGGGATTCCGCTTGAATTGGCAGTTAAATTCTGTGCTCAAGACCTCGAATTTCGTCTTGACCTCTTTGATGGCGCAGGTGTACCTCATTTCGAGCTCATGAACTTGCGCCATGGAAAGGATCGCTCTTTTGGCTTGCCTGTCTATAATTTCCTGTAACTGTTTGTCTTTTATAAACCGCTGTGCGTCTTGCGGCACGAACGTCGTAGTGAAATCTTTCTTATCCATATTTACCTTTTGAAACTGCTTAGAATTATCATTGTAGATGGCAGTTCTTTTGTAAGCTTCTTAACATTTTAGTCTCTTTTGAGAGGAATGTCAAACGAAATAAGCCGAGAAAAATGTTAAATGCTATTTGTTGACATAGTTTAGCAAATTCGATATAATAAATTTAATAAATTTCTACAATCGGAGAAAAATGAGATGGTCTTGCAGGTTTTTTCCGCTTCCCATATCCTCATCTTGCTCATTACGGCAGGGATAATTTTTGCGATCTATTATCCCCTCCGCCATGCAGCGGAAGCGACAAAGCGCAACGTCATCATTCTTCTCATGGCGCTCAATATTCTCCAGCATTTCTTCAAGCACTATATCTATCCGCACATCCCCGCAAACGGGCTTCAGCTCGATAATACCGCCTGCAACATCTGCGCCTTTCTCATCCTCGCATCTCCCTTCATGCATCTGTGCAAAAGCAGGAGCGCCCGCCAGTATATCGCCTATGTGGGAACGATCTCGGGCGCCGTTGCCATCCTCGTCCCCTTCTGGTTCTTCGGAAGAGATATCTTCGCAGCCGACGTCATTTGGGAATTTATCCGCTTTTACAGCTGTCATGCCCTGCTCTTTACGACCTCGCTTCTCCCCGTTCTTTGGGGAAGGGTGCGCTTCTGCCATGGCGACGGTTGGAAGTTCGGGCTGTACTTTCTCGGCATGCTCTGCGTGCTTCTTCTCAATAATACGATCTTCCTCCTCATGATAGATAAGACCGCTGCAGGCAATCTGTATGAACGTCTCCTCTCCGCAAATGCGGGAGGCTTCATGGGGCCGCCCGCATACGATTCTCCCTACAGCGTCCTCGTAAAGATCGCGGAAGCGCTCTCCCCCGCCATCTTCCTCGGTGGCGCGGAAGGCGTCTACACCCCCATTCTCTGGTATGCCATCCCGCTCTACTACGGGATCACGCTCATTGCGTTTATCCTGGGGGCGATCTTCGACAGAAAAAATTTTATAGCAGATCTTCGTGCCGTATTTCTCGGAAAAGGCACCCCGCCCGTACGCAAAAAATTGCCCGCTCCCATGCCTGAAGCGGCAAAACGGAAACGGGCAAAATTTTCTTATCAGTCGTCGAACGCCGTGAGAATGTAGTGATGCTCGTCGACGAGCACATCGTCCAGAAGATCCGGGCATTGCGCATCCTCCAAAAACTTTCTCACCTCTTTTCCTGTGAGGCGCGCTTCATATTCGAGGTCGCCGATCGCCTTCCCGTAATCTTGCACCGTCCCCACGAGCATTGCACTACTCCCGAGATTTATCCGGAATTTCCCTTCCACGCTCTCTATGATGGTCGATCTCATTTTTTCCTCCTTCCGCTTTTGAATTTATGGCGTTTGAAGCCACTTCGGTTATATTATATCAGCTGTTTTTGAAAATTGCAAGACTTTTGTTCCAAACCCCGCAAAGCGCCATGGCGGATTTTGCCCTGCGCAGATTTTAATTTCATTACGTACCTGATTGTGCCACTCCCAAATTTGATTTCTTTTCAAGAATAACCCATTCTATATCGGCAAACAGCATTTTTGTATCAATTATATCGTCGGGGCCAATGAGTTTATATGCCATATAGTATAAGCGCAAGCAGGCGGCCGCAAATTAAAAGTAAATCCGAACCGTTCACCCGTGATGAGTCGTCGGTTCGGATCATACTGTGACTTGGTGCGGATGACAGGACTTGCGCCTTTAGCGGCGCGCCCCGGTGCACAGCCCACAGGGCTGGTGCAGTTTGCGGCATACTCGATTGCTATCAAGCTGTTCGCCCGCAAACCGATTGCTCCCGCAATCGCCTCCCACCTTCAAGTCCTGTCATGTGTTCGTTTCATTCCAAAGCGGATGACAGGACTTGCGCCTTTAGCGGCGCGCCCCGGTGCACAGCCCACAGGGCTGGTGCAGTTTGCGGCATACT
>CANQCA010000082.1 GCA_947589585.1 uncultured Clostridia bacterium | reverse complement strand
CCGCCTTGATAGCGGCAGACGATATCGTAGCCCTCGGATAAAAGGTCTACCATCTTGCCCTTGCCTTCGTCGCCCCAATTTATTCCGCAAATGGAAGTGAGCATCTTCTCCCCCTCTCGCACAAATTACTTGCAATCAAAGCATATACAATTATATATGAACGGGAGGGAAAATGTCAAGCAACATTTCGCCCCTCTGTTTATGGCCCTGTAAACGTGTGAAAAATGAGATTTTTTTGCATTATGGGTTGACAAAAACACAAATCGGCGGTAGAATGAAACAAAAAATGACAAGGAGAATCGTATGTTTTGCAGAGATTGCGGCTCTAAACTTTCGTTGCACTTTCTCGAAAACGAGGGCCTCGTGCCTTACTGCGAGACGTGCGGCAAGTACAAATTCCCCTTCTTCCCCGTGGCTGTCTCGATGGTCGTCGTAAACCGCGCGGCAAATAAGGTCTTGCTCGCACGGCATGTGCAGGATGAGAATTATAAGCTCTTCGCAGGGTATATCAAAAAGGGCGAGAGCGCCGAAAAGGCAATTCCGAGAGAACTCAAAGAGGAGACGGACCTTTCCGCCGTCAAGTGGAAATACCTCGCCTCCCGCTACCACGATGCGAAGGATATCCTGATGCTCGGATTTCTTGTCACCGCCGAGGAGGGCGAGATCGTTTTGAACGAAGAGATCGCCGAGACGAAATGGTGCACCCCCGAGGAGGCGAAGGAGCTCATCGTGAAAAATTCCACGGCGGAATATTTCTTGGGCTTCGCCCTGCAGGAACTCGGCAAAAAGAAATAGATAAGGAAAAGAGCGGAACTCCCGCTCTTTTTTCTCACTCCCCCATTCTCGCCCGGGGCAAAAAATTTTTTGCGGGAGAGCGGTTTGCGTCGCTGAAACGTTTGACAGCCCTGTTTTTTTCATGCTATAATACGCTGACATCGGAAAAAGGAGCAAAAAATGAAACTCTTGAATCTCATCCCGATCATCCCACACCGAAAGCGACTGTAAGTCTTTGCGGAGCGTATTTATGCGCGCTTCTTCATAACGCTTGCGGACAACGGGATGAGCCCGTTGTTTTTTTATTTTCCCGAATTGTTCCGCAATGCGCCCTTCCCTTGCGGGACAAAAGGGCAATATAGGAGGTACTTTTTATGAACTACGATCTCAAGATCTTTACCGAAAATATCGAGCCCGAGGCGGTGAACCGGATCTACGCCTTTGTGCGCTCGCCCGCTTTCGCGGGGCAGCGCCTCCGCATCATGCCCGACGTGCACTGCGGGACGGGCTGCGTCGTCGGGTTTACGGGCGCGCTCGGGGATAAGATCATCCCCAATGTGCTCGGCGTCGACCTCGGCTGCGGCATGCTCGTCGCAGAGCTCGGTAAGCCCGACGTCGACCTTCCCGCCCTCGACGGCTTCATCCGCGCATATATCCCCTGCGGAAGCGCTGTGAGAAAGGACACCCAAGCCGAATCTCTCGTGAAAAAACTCCGCTGCTTTCCGCAGCTCCGCGCCCTCGACCGGCTCTACGGTTCCCTCGGCACGCTGGGCGGAGGCAACCACTTCATCGAGATGGATAAGGATGACGACGGGAATTTTTATCTCGTCATCCACAGCGGTTCGCGCAACCTCGGCCTGCAAGTCGCCAAGATCTATGCGCGGCTTGCGGTGGATAAATGCAAGAACTGCGCCGAGGACGCGAGAAAACAGGTCATTGCGGAATACAACAAGCTCGGCCGCCCCGATCTCATCCCCGACGCCATCGCCGCCGTGAACAGGGACTATGCCTTCCGCTCCAAGATCCCCTCGGAGATGTGCTATCTCGACGGTACGGATATGGATGACTATCTCCACGACCTCGCGATCTGCACGCAGTTTGCCTCGCTCAACCGCATGCGCATGCTCGAGGAGATCGCCGACTTTTTGAAGGTGAGAAGATATTCAAGCTTCGAGACGATGCACAACTATCTCGGCGAAGACAAGATCTTGCGGAAGGGCGCGATCGCGGCGCACAAAGGCCAACGGGTCATCATTCCCATGAACATGCGGGACGGCTGCTTCCTCGCCGTCGGAAAGGGAAATGAGGACTGGAACGAATCCGCTCCTCACGGCGCGGGTCGCATCTGCAAGCGCAGCGAGGCGAAGGAACTCTTCTCCGTGGAGGAATTCCGTGAGACGATGAAGGGCGTCTACTCCTCTACGGTCAACGAATCCACTCTCGACGAATCGCCCATGGTGTATAAACCCGCCGAGGAGATCGCACGGCTCATCGCTCCCACCGTGGAGATCGAACGCGTGATCAGGCCTGTTTATAACTTCAAAGCGGGCATCGAATGATGCCCGGGCGGAATGGAACAAAGAAAAGCCCGGCGTGGGCCTTCCCCGCTGAATCCCGAAAAAAACTTTAAGGAGTACACATGAAAAATATTTTTAGGAAAAGAAAAGCCGCCGTCGGGAAGAAGGGCCGCCCATACTCGAGGGATCGCGTCATCATCTGCGCCCTCTTCTGCTCGGGATACTTCTTCTCCCTCATCGTCTTCCTTCTTTCCCTTCTTTTATCAGTGGCGGGCATCGTCGTCAGCGCGCTCGCCGTCAAAGAAGCAAAAGGGAACTTTTCCGATATCGCAAAGTTGCTTTTCTCCATCGCAGGCGCCGTTGCGACGGCCTATGGGACTGTCCGCTCCCTCCTCGGGCTCAAACATAAGTATTTCGACACCAAATACGTCAAAGTTCACGAGAAAAACGAAAGCTTAGAGAAAATCGAGGGAAATTTACCGCCACCCCTCCGTAAAGCAGGCTACCGGGTTGCAAGCTGCGGGGGTAAATTTTTCTATTATTCGGACCCCGTCGATGACCATATCTATCTCGATTCATCCAAAATAGACTTTTACCGTGAGCACGGACGAGCACGCCTCATCTCTGCCTACAGGGCCGCTCTCATTCCCACTTACCGATACAAGTTCCGGGCGGGAACCGTGGTCTACAATGAGAAACACCTCAAACAAAAAACGGACATCTACCCGGATACGCAGTGTGTATTTGTTATTGTAGTCAGTTATAACCTTCATCTCGTCACCAATGGCATGTTCTCCTCAAGGGTCGTAAATATGTATTCCGGCGAGGTCGTGCTCGGAAACGAGGCGACGGTGGACAAAAACGGCGATTTGCTTACTTTTGAAGAAAGCTCTGCCGCGAACATAATCGGAGTCTCAACGCTGGCCGTCACAAGCGACGGGTACGCCATCATCAATAAGCAAAACAAAAAAGCCGACATCAACGGGGGCTGTCTTATCCCCTCCGGCTCGGGTTCTGCCGACGTCGAAGACTTGATCGTATTCCCCGATCCTACCGAGATCCAAACAGCCAAGGAGGAGAAAGCCAAAGCCGAAGAGGCACTTGAAAATATAAGGCGGAATTCGCTTGCTGTCATAAAATGCTACGAACAAGAGGGTGCTCAAGATGCAAAAAAGGCGCTCGATGCATCCGAGGAGTATCATAAAGCGCAGAACCGGGTAGAAAATGCAAAAAAGAGATATCGTGAAGCGAAGGCTGCATACGGATACAGAAAAACGCTTTTTGATTTTCTGACCCATGCGATGGAACGGGAACTCTTTGAAGAGACCCATATCCCGAAGCAATACGTAATATGCAGCTTTCCTGCGGGGTTAATACTCAACAGAAGCCTCGGCGCGAAACCCGATTACATCGGCATTACCCTCTTGAGCTGCGATAAAGAGAGTGCAAACGAAGCCTTCATCCGCGGCAAGTTGAAATGGGAGTATTCGGAGATCAAAAAGAGGCACGCCGTCAGGGACTATACCGAGATCGACTCAATTTTGTTCGTCCCCATCGGCGAGATCGAAAAGGCAACAGACATAACTTCCATCCCCGCATTGCAAGGCGAAGAGATATCCGTGCAGCTCTTCCGTGCATTGCAACTTCTTCAAAAACATATCGACATTGTAAAAGCAAGCCTTTCGGATACAGAGTAGATCGCGAATAATCTTAAAAGAAAAACTCCCCCTTATGGGGAGTTTTTTGAGCCTTAGCATGGTACTATGCGTCGCATAATACCTTCTTTGAGCCGCATATATGGGGATCCTTCGGTCGCTTCGCTCCTCAGGATGACGCGCTCCCCGTAACCGTAAAACGCGGAGAAGCCTGCTTCCAAATATTTGCGCGAGCAGGGTCCCCCTGCGCTGCGCGCCCCCATTTGCAAAGCCAACGCACGCTTAATGACTTTGAGAACAATGCAGTTCGCGGGCGACGGGGCTGAGGGATGATGAGAACTAACCCTCACGAAATTTTGTTTTGCGATGTTTAGACTTCGTATAAGGGGATTCTCTCACCCCCTTCGGGGGCTCCTTCGTCGCTGCGCTCCTCGTGCCGACCTTCGATAATCAATAGAAGCCTCGGTCGGGGCGGAATGACAGGTTATTCCAAGCAAAACAAAATTTGTGAACTTGTTACCGTTAAAACGTGGAGAAGCAAGCAAGGCAAGGAGTGCGAGGCTTTTCGCCGCCCGCGTCATTCTGAGCCGAACGATTATAATGAAAGCGTATAAGCAACTCTCCGAAGAATCCCCTTATACGTAGTCCGCGTTTTCATCTTCGGGATTCTTCGACTTCGGCTACGCCTTCGCTCAGAATGACGCGTTTGACACGACGATGATTTGCGCCGCTTATACGCGTTTCGCGACATAAAAAGCGACAAAAAAAACGGAGCTCGGCTCCGTTTTTTTGTTTTATTCCTCTTCTTCCTCTTCGGGAAGATCCACGTTATGGTAGACGTCCTGGACGTCGTCGTTTTCCTCGAGCTTATCGAGCATCTTCAAGAAGAGCTCGAGCTTTTCCCCTTCGAGCGTGATCTTGTTTTGCGGGATCATCGTGATCTCCGCCTGCAGGAAGGAAAGCCCCTTCTCTTCGAGGAATTTCCGCGCTCCCGAGAAGGCCTCGGGGGAAGTGTAGACCTCAAAGGCATCCTCCGTCACCAAGACATCGTCCGCTCCCGCTTCGATGGCGAGGTCGGTAACTTGGTCCTCGGTGAGCCCGGGCGTCGCTTCGACGACGATGAGGCCCTTATTTTCGAACATATAGGAGACGCTGCCCGTCGTCCCGAGGGAGCCGCCGCACTTGGACATGATGGCACGGACATCCCCCGCCGTGCGGTTGATATTATCCGTGAGCGTGGTAATGATGACCGCCGCGCCGCCCACGCCGTAACCCTCGTAGGTGAGCTCCTTGAATTCCTTGTCG
>CANQCA010000081.1 GCA_947589585.1 uncultured Clostridia bacterium | reverse complement strand
AATTCGCGCAGGAGCGAATTGCAGGGAACGAGCGATTCGTCGTCGATCTCGCGGAAATATTTCAACGTCTTGATGAGTCTGTTCGCGACGAGGTACTGCGGATCCGATGGCTCGATCTTTTGGAGCGCTTCCATCGCCCGACGCTTCAAAACGCACAGCTCGTAGCCGAGGCTGGAATTGAAGACGAAGTCCGCATTTTCTTGATTCGGATAGATCCAACGGAACTCTCCGTTCCGCACGGACTGCCACATGTCGATGGTCGTCGCGGCGGGGCAGTTGCGGAAGTTCATATCCCGCACGATGCGGCGGATGAGCCGTGCGCTCGTGATGGAGAGGGGCGCATGGTTATCGATGTTGAGTTGCGCATGCGGGGCAATGTAGATCTTGAACTTCTGGTGTTTCGGAATGGACTTTGTGAGCTTCTCGTTGAGGGCATGGATGCCTTCGATGATGATGGGCACGTTCTGTTCGACGCGGATGGTCTTGCCCGCCTCCCGTTTGCCGATCATAAAGTTGAAGCGGGGGAGCGTGACTTCTTCGCCGTTGATGAGGTCGAAGAGGTCCTTGTTGAAGAGTTCGATATCGAGACAGTTGATATGTTCGAGGTCGAGCTCATCCGCAGGTTTCCCTTGGATCTTGCAGATCGTTTCCTTCTCGAAATAGTAGTCGTCGAGGGAGATGGTGACGGGATTGATGCCGCGGGATAAAAGTTCGATGCGAAGGCGGTTGCAGAATGTCGTCTTGCCGCTCGAGCTCGGCCCCGCTATGGCGACGAGACGAACATTTTCTATCTCACTTTCGATGGCGTCGCCAAGCTCTGCAAGCTGCCTGTTGTGGTATGCCTCGCACAGTTGGACGAAATCGAGCACTTCGCCGCGGTCTATTTTGCGGTTGATATCGCACACCGTCTGGAGCTCGGTCTTCTGCGCCCAATCGTATGCCCGCTGCAAGGTCTTACAATAGACGGATTCTTCCTCGAACTCGGGAATGTTGGCGTCGAGATCGTGGCGGGGATATTGGATGATGAGGCCGGGGCTGTAGGGGGTGATGGTGTAGCCCCGCACGCATCCCGTCGAGGGGACCATATAGCTGTGCAGATAGTTGTAATAGTCGCCGCACTTGTAGAGGTGCACGGTGTTTTCGGGACGGTATTTGAGAATTTCGATCTTATCGTCGAGATGGAATTTCTTGTAGATCTCGGTCGCCTCTTCGATGGTGACCGTCACCCGTTCGATGGGAAGATCTGCATCCACGATGCGCTTGACTTCCTTGGAGATCGCATCCACGGCACGTGCCATGTTGAAACTCTTCGTGAGGGCATGGCAGGAGATGGAACGCGAAACATTGTAGGAGAAGCGGATCTTCACATCGGGGAAGATGTTATAGAACGCCATAGCGACGATATAGCGAAGGCTTGCACTGTACGCCCTGCCCGCCTCGGCATTGTTGAGCCCGAGGAGCTTTATCGTCATACCGTCGTTCTTCTCGGAGAGAATGTAATGCAGTTCCTTGACCTGCGCACCCACCTGGCAGACGACGAGGCTGCGCCGGTCTTTTTTGTCCACGAGGTCTAAGACCCGCGTGCCTTCCTTGACGGAAAGTTCTTTGTCGTTAAAGTTTACCCTTATCATAATTTTGCCCTTAAATGGATTTGTTTGATATTATATTATACTACAAAACCCCCGCCATTGCAAGGGGTTTTATGAAAATTTTTTTCTCTTTTTGTGATTTGCAATCATCACATGGCTTTTCCCTTATGAAGGGAGAAGCCGTCACCGCAGGTGACCGATGAAAGTTGAGGGGGGCACTCTGCCGCGCGCGCATTGGTTACCCGCGTCATCTTGCCGCGCGCGCATTGGTTACCCGCGTCACCCTGCTCCGCGCGCATTGGTTACCCGCGTCATCCTGAGCGAAGGCGCAGCCGAAGTCGAAGGATCCCGAAGTACGAAGTCCGCTCGCTTGCCAAATGGACGGACCTGCGTTATAGAGGGATTCTTCGAGAAAGGACTTTCACGGACAGTCGTATTGTCTCATTCGGCTCAGAATGACGCTCAACACACTTTCGGACTTCGTATAGAGGGATTCTTTCGATCCCGAGGGGGTCTCGGAATGACGCTTGGCCCCATGATAGCATCCGTCCAAAGAGACATCTATCCCGCAAGGCAGGGAAGGCCGCACAAGAATTTTTATCAAATTTTACGAATAGGGTTTCATTTTGTTGCGGGTTGTGTTATAATAGTTATCGGTGGAAATTAAGGCTATGAAGACGCTCTATGTGACCGATCTCGACGGCACGCTTCTCACGAGAGAGGAGCGCGTTTCGCCGTATAGCATCGAAAAGCTCAACGGGCTGATCGAACAGGGGATGCCTTTCACGTTTGCTACGGCGCGTTCTTCGCAGAGCGCGAAGAGGGCGGTGGAGGGGCTCTCTCTCCGCGTGCCCGCCATTCTCTACAACGGCGGTCTCATCTATGACTACGGAAAGGGGGAGACGCTCTTTTGTTCCACCTTCGAAGAGGATTGGAAGTGGTATGTATTCTCCGTCTTAAGAGAGCGCAGGATCGCCTTCATCGTCTTCGGCGCATGGGAAGGGAAAGAACGCCTCGCGTGGTACACGGGCTTGGAGACGCCCGGCATCCACCGCTATCTCTTCCGCAGAAGGGGGGATGAGCGTCTCTCTCCCGCAGATACGGTGGAAGAACTTCTCAAGGGCTACGTCTTTTATTTCAAGTGCATCGGTCCGCGGGAGCAGCTCGAACAGGCTTGGAATATTCTGAAGTACGATAGCCGTTTCATCTGCATCTTCCACCCCGAGACCTATTCGAGCGACTTCTGGATGGAGATCTCTCCCCGTGCCGCCACCAAGGCCGCGGGGGTGCAGTTCCTCAGGAATCATCTTGGGGCAGAGCGTGTCGTCTGCTTCGGCGATACCTCCAACGATTCGGATATGTTCGATATCTGCGAAGAAAAATACGCCGTGAAAAACGCCGACGATTGGCTCAAAGCGAAGGCGACGGGGGTCATCGGGTACAGCGAGGAGGACGGCGTCGCCAAGTGGCTGTGCGGGCATTTCCGCCCCGAAGCTACATAAATAGATAGATCGAGCGAAACCCCAAAAAGAAACAGTACACATTGAGCACTGCGATCACGGGCAGGAAGATCATGAGCGTCATGCTGTTTAAGCGGTAGCGCATGGCAAGAAGGCTCGCATAGATGCTCACTGCTCCCCCAAGGAGGGCGGTGAGGACGAGTTTCCCGTCTCCCGCACGCGAATCGCCCGCTTCGTCGCCGTCGCGCAGGGCCTTCGCATAGCGGATGCCGTAGAAGTTCACCGCGAGGATATAGACCGAAAAAAGGATATAGAGAAAGATCATACAAGGGCAGTATGCGCCGTTTTTCAAAAATTTCCCGCAGCATGCTTTTGCGACGGAGGATGATATGGAATCTTTGAAGGAATTATATAAGATCGGGAAGGGGCCTTCGAGCTCCCACACGATGGGGCCTATGCGCGCCGCTCGGGATTTTATCGCGAGATATCCCGAAGCGGTGCGTTTTTCAGCTACGCTCTTCGGCTCCCTCGCCCACACGGGAAAGGGGCATCTCACCGACGTTGCCTTAAAAGAAGCGTTCGCGCCTCTGCCCTGTGAGATCGTATTCGACTTCGAAAGAGGGGACCTTCCCCACCCCAACACGCTTAGCATTGCGGGCTACGATCGCGAGGGGAAGGAGCTCGGGCGCGTCACCTATCTCTCCGTGGGCGGAGGGAGCATCTCCGTCCCGGGCGAACCCGAAAAGGCGATCGAGGAAGCCTATCCCTTCGCCAACTTTGCCGAGATCATGGCATATTGCAAAGAAAGGCAGATCTCTTTGGAAGAGGTCGTCTTTTCGTTTGAAGATGCGGATATCAAACAATTTCTTTTAAGCGTCTGGCACACCATGCGGGCCACGGTGAAGAGGGGGCTCAAAACGTCGGGCGTGCTCCCGGGCCCGCTCGGCGTGGAGCGCAAGGCAAAGACGCTCTTCGAGACGGTAGACCCCGAGGAAGAGCCCGAATCAAGGGAAAAGCGCGTGATGTGCGCCTTTGCCTTCGCCACGGCAGAGGAAAATGCTGCGGGCGGGACCATCGTCACCGCGCCGACGTGCGGGGCCTGCGGCGTTCTTCCCGCAGTCCTCTATTATCTTTCACACAAACACGGCTACACGGAGGACTGCATCGTTGCGGCACTCGCCACGGCGGGGCTCATCGGTGTGACCGTCAAAAAGAACGCCTCGATCAGCGGGGCGGAAGCGGGCTGTCAGGCGGAGATCGGCACGGCGACGGCCATGGCCGCAGCTGCCGTGGGAAGGCTTTTCGGGGCTTCGATGGATGAGATCGAATATGCGGCCGAGATCGCCCTTGAACACCAGCTCGGGCTCACCTGCGATCCCGTCGGGGGATACGTTCAGATCCCGTGCATCGAGCGGAATGCCGTAGCATCTCTCCGTGCCCTTTCCGCGGCTCAGCTCGCAAAGGTGCTCGTCGGTACGCGGAAGATCACCTTCGACACGGTGGTGGAGACGATGTACACGACGGGCAAGGATCTTTCCGCGCGCTATCGCGAAACTGCCGAGGGCGGCCTTGCCGCCATCTACAAAGGTTGCCATTGAGGAAGCCGCATTCTTGGGGTAAGCGTCATTTTGAGCCGCGCGAACCGCGTCATCCTGAGGCGACCAAGCACAACGCAGTCCATGCGAGCCCATCCTCGAAGGATCCCCTCATAAGAAGTTCATGGGGCGCGTCATCCTGAGGCGACCAAGCACAACGCAGTCCATGCGAGCCCATCCTCGAAGGATCCCCTCATACGAAGTCCGCTCACTTTCCCTTACAGGGACGACGAAGGCTGTTGCATAAACAAAAAAGCATAAATTTATATTGACAAGCGGAAGAATTATGGCAAATTCTCACGGTTCCGATAGGATGCACGAAGGCCATAGGCAGAGGATGCTCGCCCATCTCAAGAGTGGGGCGGGGAATTTAGAGGACCACGAGCTTTTGGAGATCCTGCTTTTTTTTGCGATCCCGCGTCAAAATACCAATCCGCTCGCACACGCGCTCATCTCCGCATTCGGAAGCCTGCAGGGCGTATTCCATGCGACGCACGACCAATATCTCACCGTGGAGGGGATCGGAGAGAGTACGGCGGCCTATCTTTCCGCCATCTCCGAGCTTGTCGGCCGCCTCGGATGCGGGGACGGGAAAGAGGACCTTCCCGTCGTTGAAAGCGTCCACGCGCTCATAGACTTCATCGATTCACGGTTTC
>CANQCA010000080.1 GCA_947589585.1 uncultured Clostridia bacterium | reverse complement strand
CTTTCGCCGTCGCTCTATCAAGAGCTCATGCGCTGGGCGGACGAGGACTTTCGCTCGCTCAACGGGCAGATCGAGTTTCTTCTCACCGCTTGCGTGAAAAAGAAAAGGGGAGAGATCAAGAATGGATAGTTATATCATCGTCGGCATCGTCGTTGTGGCGCTCTTCGTCGCTATCATGACGGTGGCCTTCACAAAGCTCGTCCTCTATAAGAAGAAGCTGGCCGGGAGATACTTCTACCAATATAACGGGCGTGAGATCGTCCTGCATATCGAGAAGAATAACAAGATCGAGCTTTCCCTCGACGGGGAACTTGCGGATAAAAAGGGCGTGGTCCACGCTTACGTTTGCAAGTTACATGCGCAGGCGGACGGCGAGGAGATCACAGCCCGCATCGACGGAAGGCTCGGGAGAATGACGGTGGACATGACGGCAGGGGATGATCGCTTGCCCCTTGAAAGAAGAGAACAAATATAGGAGAATAATCATGGATAATGGTACGATTATATCGATCGTCGTATCGTCGATCATGTTCTGCCTCATGGCGGCGGTGATAGCCGCAGAGATCGTCTGGATCAAAAAGCTGCGCAGAAAATATATCTACAATTTCCGCTCGCATGAAATCGTGTTTGAAGTTGCGCAGCGCAGCGTCCACCTATATATCGACGGCAAATTGGAGGATGAAAACGGCGGCGGGCGCATCTGCATGCTCCACGCCACGGTGGAGGGCGTTCAAATCAAGGCGCACTACGAACTTCGCGGCTTCAAGCCGCTCGTCGAAGTCTCAGCGGGCGGCACGCCTCTCTCGCTTATGGGTATAAGCAAATAACGGATAATAGAAAACTCGGCGCCCCGCAGGGCGCTTTTTTTCTTCGTGGTCAAACGTGTCATCCCGAGGCTCGCAGAGCCGAGAGGATCCCCATGGCAAACGCGTCATTCTGAGGCGTAGCCGAAGAATCCCGAAGTACGAAGTTCGAGACCACCTCCTCGAGGAGGGGGAATAAAAGGGGTGGTTGATCAAGCGACACCCCTTCAGTCACCCACGGTGACAGCTCCCCCTCAAAGGGGGAGCCAAGACAGCCGACCTTCCTTTTTCCCTCACCTTCTTTTCCTTGACCCGCATACAATAAACGTGAGCAAAGCAGAAAAGACGCCCCCGAGAGGGGACGTCTCAACATTTCCTACGGATTTTTGTTACTCTTTTTCTTTGAGGGCGTCGAGCTTCTTTGCGAGTTTCGCCTTCTTGTTTGCGGCGTTGTTCTTGTGAAGGATCCCTTTGGTGACCGCGGAATCGATGGCCGAGACAGTCTCGGGAAGAAGTTTTTCGGCAAGCGCCTTATCGCCTGCATTGACGGCGGCGAGGAACTTCTTGATCTGGGTCTTGAGGGCGGATTTGATCGCCTTGTTTTCCAAAGTCTTCTTTTCGGTGACGAGAACACGCTTTTTGGCGGACTTGATGTTGGGCACGGTATTTACTCCTTTGATGACCTTTCTTGATAACCTTGCTTATTTTAACATAAAATCCACGCTTTGTAAACTGTTTTTCAACCAAAGCGACAAAAAAATCATAAAATTTGCAATGAGGTGGGAAGATGCGGATGGCAAATGGCCCCAAAGTGGGCGTTTTCGATAGCGGCGCGGGCGGGCTTACCGTGCTCAAGGCTTGTCTGAAGGCGACATGTTCTGTTACGTACTTTTACTTCGGCGATAATCAAAACGCCCCCTACGGCAGCAAAGGGGAAGAGGAGATCGCACGCCTTACCGAGCGCGGACTTCAGATTCTTGCCCGCCATAAAATTGATGCGGCCGTCCTCGCATGCAACACGGCGAGCGCGGTCTGCCTCGAAAGCATGCGGAAGAAATTTCCCTTCCCGATCGTGGGCATGGAGCCCGCCGTCGCCCCCGCGGCAAGAAATTTTTCCCGTATCCTCGTTCTGTGCACGCCGCGAACGGCCGGAAGCGAACGGCTCAGAAAACTCATCAAGGCGCACCCGCATGCGAGCATCACCGTCTTTGCGGCGGATGGCCTCGCCGGGGCGATCGAGGACCGGCTTCTCAGAGGCAAACCGCTTGAGCTTGAAAAGCACCTTCCCAAAGGGACCTTCGACGCCGTCGTTCTGGGCTGCACGCACTACGCTTTTTACCGCAATGAGATCGCCGCATTTTACGGCGCAGAAGTGTTCGACGGAGGGGAGGGGACGGCCGCACAGCTCAAATTTCTCCTGAACTTAGGGACTGAGCGCCACTTGAGGCCACACATGACCCATTTTGACCAAATTGCCAATAAATGTAAGAAACAAACAAAAAATCGTGTAATTTTTCTCGGAGAATGTGGGAAAATGAACAAATGTATCTTTTTCGAAAACATTTGTTCCAAATCATCATCAAAAAATTTTTCATTTCTTTCAAAAAAATTCTCCAGAGTGGTTGACAGTGGGCAACTTTTATGATATACTCTAATCATCTCGGCAAACGGATGCGAAGTAGAGGATAAGATGAAGCTTTTGAGCGGACAAGTCAGCCATACGCTCGACGCGAAAAACAGGATCAGGATCCCCGCGAAGTACAAGAATGCTTTCGAAAAGCAAACGCTGTACTTCGTTTCGTATGCCGATAAATGTATCTTTGTTCTTCCCGAGTCCGCGCTTCAGGCAAGGCTCGAACGCTTCTCCTCGATCACGACGGCCGAACCTGAAAAGCTTGCCGCAAAGCGCAGGATCTTAAGCCAGATCGAAGAGGTCGAAGAAGATTCGCAGGGCAGGACGGTGCTCTCCCAGACGTTGCGTGCGCGGGCGGGCATCCAAAAAGACGTCGTGACCGTCGGCATGGGCGATTTCATCGAGATCTGGGCGAAGGAGAAGTTCCTCGCCGACGAGGAGGAGATGAGCGTTGCCGACGCCTACGAGATCCTCGGGTTCTGATATGGCCTACCATATTCCCGTTCTTCTTTCCGAAGTACTCGAAGGGCTTGCGATCAAAAGCGGCGGCGTGTACTTCGACGGAACGGTGGGCGGTGCGGGGCACAGCGAGGCCATCCTCAAAAGCGATCCCGCCGTAAGGCTGATCGGGACGGATAAAGACGGTGACGCGATCGCTGAGGCCGAGAAAAGGCTTGCACCATTCCAAGGAAGATTTTCCCTCTACAGAACAGATTATAAAAACTATTCGGAAGTCCTCGAAGAGGAGGGCGTCGGATACCTCGATGGTTTTTTACTCGATTTCGGTATATCCTCCCATCAGATCGACGACGGGGAGCGGGGCTTTTCTTATCGCATGAAGGAGGCGCCCCTGGATATGCGGATGGATCGCCGCAATGCGCTTACCGCCGAGGAAGTCGTTAATACGTATTCCGAATCGCAGCTCGGGCGCATCTTCCGTGAATACGGAGAGGAGAGTTTTTCCTCCTCGATCGCCCGCAACATCGTAAGGGAGAGGGCACATGGCCGCATTCAAACGGCGGGGCAGCTCGAAGCGCTCGTCGAAGAGGGAATCCCCCCGAAATTTCGCTCGGCGGCATGTGCGAGAAAGGTATTCCAAGCGATCAGGATCGAAGTGAACGGCGAACTCGACGGGCTCGGCGAATGTGTAAGAGGGCTCATCCGTAGGCTGAAGCCGGGCGGAAGGGCCTGCATCCTTACCTTCCATTCGCTCGAGGACCGCATCGTGAAGCAGGCCATGCGCGATCTCTCCACGGCATGCACCTGCCCCAAGAGCTTCCCCGTGTGCGTATGCGGGAAGAAGCGTGAGATCGAGCCGATCACGAAAAAACCCATCACGGCATCCGAAGAGGAGATCGCCGAAAATCCGCGCAGTAAGAGCGCAAAACTCAGAGTCGCCGAAAAACTGTAGCATGAACGGGCGGCGGAGAGAATATTTTTAATAAGGAGATTCGTCATGGCAGACGCGATTATAGAGAAACAGACCGGATATGTGACCGAGCAAGAAGAGCATCAGAAGCGTATTTCCGAAAATTACAGAAAACTGCTCGATAGCGCTTCTCCCGCCGAAAAAGAGGACACAAGGCCCCGCCCTGCGCCCCAATACTACGCTCCCCATCCCGCACAGAGCGCACAACCTGCGCCCTACGCGGAGAATGCGCCTGCCGCAACGCTTTATGCGGATAATGCCGCGCGCCTTCGCGATTACAACGCCTACCGCGTCCCCGCGGGCAAACGCACCCTGTTCGACGGCATGCCCCAAGCGACGGAGGATCTCGTGATGAGTGTTCCCGCCGCGCAGGCTGCAGCGCCCGCCATGGCATCCGTGAGCGAAGATGCACTTCCCACCCCGCGGACGATGGCAATGCTCAACCGTGCGGAAGAGGAGATGGTCGAAGAGGCGAGAATGGGCTTTTTTGCCGCCCTTCCCACCAAGCTCAAGGCGGCGCTTCTTGTCGTGATGTCCGCCGTTCTCGCGGCCGTCGCCGTCATCTGGATAAACTCGAGCGTTCTGCGCTCCATGGATTCCCGCATCGAGAGCGAGAAGGCGGCGATCCTCGAGCTCGAACAGAGGAGCAGCGAGGTAAAGGATCAGCTCTCCGCCGTGCAGGATCCCCAAAACATCGCAGCTTGGGCAGAGCGCAGCGGCATGATCAGGCAGTCCGCGCCTCAAGCCTGAGCCCCCGGAGGTCAACTTCATAAAAAAGAAAGATTTTTCGCTTTCTGTTCTACAAAAGAGGTTATTTGCCGTGATCGCGGCGATAACCTTTATTTTTTGTGTTTTTCTCGGAAGATTTTTCTACATACAGGTCATCTGGGAGGACGAGCTGCACTATCGCGCCATCGACCAATGGACGCGGGAGATCCCCGTCAATGCGGGAAGGGGGCAGATCGTGGACAGAAGCGGCGAACTGCTCGCGGGCAACAGCCCGATGTTCAGCGTCTACGCGCGTGCGAGCGCGGTCGAAGACGCCGATGCCGCCGCACGCATCCTCTCTTCGGCGATCGGCACTTCTTATAAGGAAGTGTATGAAAAGCTCACCGACCGTTCAAAATCAGAGATCGTCATCGTGCGGCGGGCGGAAAAGGGGCTCATCGAAAAGATCGAATCCGAGGAGATGAAGGGGGTGTATTACGCCCGTAACGACGAACGCATCTATCCCCACGGGGCGCTCGCCTCGCAGGTCATCGGCTTTACCGCCTTCGACCGTTCGGGAACGACGGGCGTCGAGGGCTTCTACAATGCCTATCTTTGCGGGGAGAGCGGGGAGATCTTATTCGACACCGACCTTGTCGGCGTCGATCTGAAGGGCGCTTCGGCCGCATATCTTCCCGCAACGGACGGCCTCAATGTAAAGCTCACCCTCGACTATCGTATTCAGGC
>CANQCA010000079.1 GCA_947589585.1 uncultured Clostridia bacterium | reverse complement strand
AACGGCAACGTCATGCTCACCGAACGCGATGAATTCATTTACGACGAGATGATCACGCACGTACCCATGTCCGTGCATCCCAACATCCGCGACGTCCTCGTCATCGGCGCGGGGGACGGCGGGGTCTTAAAAGAGCTCACCCGCTATAAGAGCATCGAGCGCATCGATCTCGTGGAGATGGATCCGCAGGTCGTCAACGCCTGCCGCATTTTCCTTCCCGAGAATGCCTCCCGTCTCGACGATCCCCGCGTGCATATCTTCTTCGACAACGCCCTGAGATTTATCCGCCGCTGCAAGGATTCCTACGACCTCATCATCGTGGACTCAAACGACCCGTTCGGGCCCTCCGAGGGGTACTTCTCCCGCGAGTTCTACGGCATCTGCTATAACGCATTGCACGAGGACGGGATCATGGTGAACCAGCAGGGCAGCCCCTTCTACAAACACGACGCCGACGCGATGAAGCGCAGCCACAAGCACATCGTGAACACCTTCCCCATAAGCCGCGTGTATCAGGCGCATATCCCCACTTACGCGGCGGGATATTGGCTTTTCGGCTTTGCGAGCAAGCGCTATCACCCCATCGAGGACTTCGACCCCGTTCGCTGGAAGAAGCTCGGCCTCGAGACAAAATATTATACGACCAAACTGCACATCGGCTCCTTCTACCTTCCCGCATACCTCGAAAAAATGCTTGAAGAGGTGGAGTGATGAAGCAAAATATCGAGAACTTTTTGGGCTGTGACGCCGCCTTTGAGAAGGCGGATATCGTCCTCTACGGCGCCCCCTTCGATTCGACGACGAGCTTCCGCCCGGGCGCACGCTTCGGCCCCTCCGCCATACGCCACGAGAGCTTCGGTCTGGAAACTTACAGCCCCTATCAAAATAAAGATCTTTTGGACTTCAGCGTCTTCGACAGCGGAGATTTAGAGCTTTGCATCGGCGATGCGAGTATTACCCTTACGCAAATCGGAAAGCGGGCGGAGGAAATTCTCGCAAGCGGGAAATTCCCCCTTCTTCTCGGCGGGGAGCATTTGGTGACGCTCGGCGCCTTCCGTGCGGTCTTCAAAAAATATCCCGAGGTGCACGTCATCCAATTCGATGCGCACTGCGATCTTCGAGACGACTATCTCGGGGCGAAGCTCTCCCACGCCTGCGTCATGCGCCGCTGCCACGACCTTATCGGCGACGGGAAGATCCATCAGTTCTGCATCCGCAGCGGGGATAAGGCGGAGTTCGAATTTGCAAAGGCGCACACCGACCTCCACCCCTTCAACTTCGACGGGCTGGAAACGCTTGTAAAGACGCTTCAAAAAAGCAATACGCCCGTCTATCTCACCATCGACCTCGACTGCCTCGACCCGGGCGCGTTCGCGGGCACGGGTACCCCCGAGGCGGGCGGCGTGAGCTTTTCCGCCCTCCTTTCCGCCATTTGTACGGTGTGCGCAAATGCAAATGTCGTCGGGGCGGATCTCAACGAACTTGCCCCCATGCTGGATACAAGCGGCGTCTCAACGGCGACGGCATGCAAAATCGCGCGCGAGCTCATCCTCGCGCTTGGAAAATAGGAGAATGTCATGAGCAGAGTGCTTATCATCGGCTGCGGCGGCGTTGCGTCCGTCGCCATCAGAAAATGTTGCAATGTTCCCGAGGTCTTCTCTGAGATCTGTATTGCAAGCAGGACGAAGGCGAAATGCGACGCCCTTGCCGCGGAGCTTGCCCCCACCACTTCCACGAAAATCACGACGGCGAAGGTGAACGCGGACAGCGTCGAGGAGCTCACTTCCCTCATAAAGTCTTATAAACCCGACCTCGTGATGAATATCGCCCTTCCCTATCAGGACCTCACGATCATGGACGCCTGCCTCGCCTGCGGCGTCAACTACATGGACACCGCCAACTATGAGCCCGAGGACACCGACGACCCCGCATGGCGGAAAATTTACGAAAAACGCTGCAAAGAGAAGGGTTTCTCGGCGTATTTTGACTATAGCTGGCAGTGGGCATATCGCGAGAAGTTCGAAAAAGCGGGCCTTATAGCTCTCCTCGGCTGCGGGTTCGACCCCGGCGTCACGCAGGCGTACTGCGCCTATGCGAAGAAGCATGAGTTCGACACCATCGACACCATCGACATTCTCGACTGCAACGGCGGCGACCACGGCTACCCCTTCGCGACCAACTTCAACCCCGAGGTGAACCTGCGCGAAGTCTCCGCCCCGGGGAGCTACTTCGAGGACGGCCATTGGGTGGAGATCCCCGCGATGAGTATAAAGCGCGAGTACGACTTCGACGGCGTCGGCATGAAGGATATGTACCTTCTCCACCACGAGGAGATCGAATCGCTCGCCGAAAATATCCCCGAGGCAAGGCGCATCCGCTTCTTCATGACCTTCGGGCAGAGCTACCTCACCCACATGAAGTGCCTCGAAAACGTCGGCATGCTCTCCACCACCCCCGTCTTATTTGAGGGGAAGGAGATCGTTCCCATCAAATTCTTGAAGGCACTCTTGCCCGATCCCGCCAGCCTCGGCCCGCGCACCCACGGCAAGACCAACATCGGCTGCATCTTCACGGGGAAGAAGGACGGCAAGGAGAAAACCTATTATATCTACAACATCTGCGACCATCAGGAATGCTATAAAGAAGTGAAGAGCCAGGCGATCAGCTATACGACGGGCGTTCCCGCCATGTGCGGCGCGCTCATGCTTCTTTCGGGAAAATGGACGCAAAAGGGCGTGCACACCGTCGAAGAGTTCGACCCCGATCCCTTCCTCGACGCCCTCGAAAAATACGGCCTTCCCAAAAAAGAGAGCCGTGAGCCCGTCTTGGTGAAGTGATGAAGCGCGATCCACGCCCGCCCTTTGCGATGCTCGAAGGCAGCGATCCGAACGCCCTATTCGCGGACATGCCTACCCCGTCTTTCATCATTGATGAAAAAAGCCTTGTAAGAAACGGCGAAATTTTAGCCTCCGTCGCACGCGAGGCAAACTGCAAAATTTTGCTCGCACAGAAGGCGTTTTCCAACTTTGCGTTCTATCCCCTTCTCGCAAATTATCTTGCGGGAACGGAGGCGAGCGGACTATATGAAGCTCGCCTCGGGCGGGAGGAGATGCCGGGTAGCGAGGTGCACGTCTTCTCATGCGCCTACCGGGAGGAGACGTTTGAAGAACTTCTCGCCTATGCCGACCACATTGTGTTCAACTCCCCCGCTCAGCTCAAAAAATACGGGAAGCGGGCGAAGGACGCGGGAAAGGAAATCGGCCTTCGCATCAACCCCGAGTGCTCCACGCAGGAAGGGCACGAAATCTACGACCCCTGCGCGCCCCGCTCCCGCCTCGGCACAACGCGCGCCGTCTTCGAAAGGGAGATGACGGCGGAGCTCATTTCGCTTTTCGACGGGTTGCATTTCCACACCCTCTGTGAACAGGACGCGGACGCATTGGAGGCTACCATGTCCGCGGTGGAGGCGAAATTTTCGGATGTCCTGCCCCGCATGAAGTGGCTCAACATGGGCGGCGGGCACCATATCACGAGGCAGGGCTACGACACCGCACGGCTTGTAGAGATCGTAAGAAATGTGCAAAAAAAATACGGGCTCGAAGTGTATCTCGAACCCGGGGAGGCGGTCGCCCTGAACGCGGGCTTGCTCCTTGCGCGCGTCCTCGACATCGTGCAAAACGGCGAGGACAAGATCGCCATTCTCAATGCGAGCGCCGCCTGCCACATGCCCGACGTCATCGAGATGCCCTATACGCCCCCGCTCTTCGGCACGGACGAGAAGGGCGCGTTTTGCTATCGTTTGGCGGGTCCCACCTGCCTTGCGGGCGATATCATCGGTGACTATCGCTTTCCCGAGCCGCTTCGCATCGGGGACATGCTCATCTTCGGCGACATGGCGATCTACACGACTTGCAAGACGAACACCTTCAACGGCATGCCCCTGCCGGATATTTGGAAGCGGGCTTTGGACGGCTCCCTCACCCCCCTCACCCGGTTCGGCTACGGCGACTTCAAATCCCGTCTCGGCTAACCGGCTGCAAGAACCGCAGCCGCTTTCATCCTGAGCCTTTCCGAGGCTTCTATTTTCTAACGAATTCAAGAAAAAACCGCGGCCGGATCACCCGACTGCGGATTCTTTTTTAACTTCTCAGTGCCTGATGGCGCGGTAAATAAAGGACAAGAAGAGGGCGATAAGGTCGATGATGAGGGCGAGGGTGAAGAAGCAAAGCATGTAGCCCGCCGCACTCATGAGCCACGCCGTGAAGGTATCGAGCATGGATGCCGCAACAAAGTAGAGGATGACGTCGACGATCAAAAAGAGCAAGAGGACGAGGGCAAGCCCGCTGAGCGCCCCCTTGATGTCTGCGCCGCTGAGCGTCATATGCAGGGCAAGGAACATCCCGATCCCGATAAACGCCCACCACTGCCACGTCGTCGCATAGGTGAAGAAGCTTCCGATCGCCGAGAAAAACCCCTTTACCGCCGGGCCGAAGCCTTCGGAAATGGAAGCGCCCTGAATATGCCCCGTCATTTCCGTGACCATGGCGGGCATCAGGAGCCACGCGATGAGATAGAGGAGCGCCGAGATCACAAGGATGGGCGCCACCCCGATGAAGAAGTTCCCGATCCGCTGATAGATATTCCGCCTATTGTAGGTGTGAAGCACGTAGCCGAGCGTGCCGTCTTCCGCCCCCACCTGAAAGAATTTGATCTTCACGATCTTGTGCCCGAAGAGAAGACACATGATCGCGTGAGAGAGCTCGTGGATGGGCGTCCCGATAAAGCCCGTCGCATAACAAACCGCCCTGCTTTGCTGCCCGAAATTCGCATAGAAGTGCTTATTGCAGAGATAAATGAGGTACCCGAAGAGCAGGATCGGCCCGAAAAGCAGCACGACCTGCAAGAGAAAACCTGTGAGAATTTCCATATTCGTCTCCTTCTCCTTTTGTGGTTTCGCCCCTATTATATCACATCGGAAAAATTTATCCAAGCAAATTTGCCCCGCCTGCGCGCTTCATCTTCAAAAGAAATGAAGGCGCTGAGAACGAATTCCCCCCACCCATGTCCGCCATGGAAATTAAAAGGAAGCGAGCGCCCCAGCCTCATTTTGGCGACCAAAGCAGGCACTTTAGCAATTTCCCCCCACCCATGTCCGGGATATGGGGTGACGATCGGGCGCCCCTCTCCCTTTCGGCCGGGAAAGCCCTCCCCCTCTGCCAAAGAGAGAAAATAAGAAAAACTTTGCGGAAATTTTGAAAAAGTGCAGAAAAACGCTTGATAAATCGCGTAAGGTTTGATAAAATAAGAATGACATTGGGGTGTCGCCAAGCGGTAAGGCAACGGACTCTGACTCCGTCATTCGGGTGTTCGAATCACTTCACCC